>JAYTEZ010000054.1:0-5684 GCA_043734805.1 Microbacteriaceae bacterium | reverse complement strand
CGGGTCGCAATCACGGTGTCCTGCGACTTGCCATTGATCGTGTAGCGATCGACATCGAGGTGGGGGGCGAACTGGTAGTACTGCTTGATCCGCTCGAGCTGGGCAAATGAATCCGAAACCAGCGCCGGGTCGATGATTCGAATGTTGGCGGTCGTCGCCGCGTCATTACGAAGGGCGCCCGGCTGGGCGTTTGTCGTTGCCGAGTACGGCTCCTCCTTGACGGCGGCAACACCGTAGGCGTCACGGGTCGCCGCAATGTTTCGTGTGATGTAGGGCGCCTCGAGTGTGCGGACGCTCGGCTCGACCTGGAACTTCTGCACGATCCACGGATACACGGATCCGATCAGCAGGCCACTGACGAGCAGCAGGGCGGTTCCCACGATCGGCAGGCGCCATCGTCCGATGACGGCCGTGATGATGAAGAGCACCGCCACCAGCGCGGCGATACCGGCAAGAATGGCGCGACCGGGAATCACTGCATTCACGTCTGCATATGATGCACCCTCGAACAGGGTGCTGCTCGTCTTGCTGCTGAGGGTCGAATACTGGTCAAGCCAGATGCTGACCGACTGTAACGCCAGGTAGACAGCGCCGGTGGTGGCGAGCTGGATGCGCGCAGACCGCGAAATGCGCACCTCTCGACCGTTGAAGCGGAGGGCCCCGTACAGGTAGCTGGTGGCGAGCGCCGCAATGCCGGAGATGAGAACCACGGCCGAGGCGAAGGCGACCGCCGCCTGGTAGAAGGGCAGCGCAAACAGGTAGAACGAGATGTCGAGGTGGAACTGCGGGTCGACCTTACCCGACGGCGTGCCGTTGATCCACTCGAGGGCGAGCGCCCAGCGGGAGGACGTCGCGACGCCGGCGAAGAGACCGAACACGGCGGGAATGCCGTACATCGCGAGGCGGCGAAGCGGCTCGATGACCTGCTGGTAGCGGTCCAGCTGGGCGTTCAACTTGGCATAAACCGGCCGCCAGCGGAACGCGACCTCGATGCTGATGAACACCGGGACCGCCATCACGAAGAAGCCGATGAGAAACATGACCGTGCTCGCGATCCACTGCGTCGTGAGCACGTTGAGGTAGCCGAGTTGATCGAACCACAGCCAGTCGGTATACAGGCTGGCAAAGATGAAGAAAATGATGATCAGAACCACGACGACCGCGACCGTAATGAGCAGGGTTACTCTCGATCGCGATGCTGGCTGGCGTGCTTCAGTGGACGTCAAAAGACTGCTCCTGGCTTGTGGCGGATGCTGTGGCACCCATCTTAACGGCTCGGGCTGGGAACACGACGAAAGCTACCTCACCGGGCAGCTGAGGAGACCGCTGGTGTCCGCCCCCGCGCTGATGGCCTTGAGCGCGGCGAGGGAATCATCCAGAGTCCTGACAGCGAGCACCCTGAGGCCGCTGGGGATATGCCCGGTCACCGCGTCACAGTTCGAGTACGGCGCGAGGAACCACCTGGCTCCCGCCCCGACCGCCCCATAGAGCTTTTGGCGGATGCCGCCGATCGGGCCGACATTGCCGTCCGCGTCAATCGTGCCGGTACCGGCGACCTTCGCACCACCGTTCAGCGCGCCGGGTGTGAGCTTGTCAATGATTCCGAGTGCGAACATTTGGCCGGCACTCGGCCCGCCAACGTGCTCGAGCTCGATTCTGACCTCGAACGGGAATGCATAGGTGATGGAAGGAAAGACGCCGATGAGAGGAACCGGTTGCTTGTCCTCGCTGAGCACGGGGGTAACCTGCACGGTCTGTGGCGTGCCGTGACGCGTGATCGCGATGCTGACGGGCACTCCGGCGCCCGTCTTCCCGATGATCGCTCGCAGGCCGACGACGCTGTCCGTCGTCTCGCCGTTAACGCTCACGATGGTATCGCCATACTCCAGGATGCCTGCCGACGGCGACTTCGGTGAGAAGCCGCCGACCGTGAGCGAAGCGGGAAGCGGGTAACCGAGCCGGGTCAGTGCCGCGGCGATTGCATCTTTCTGGGAGTTCAGCATGTCGACTGCCGCCTGCTCGTTCGACTGCTCGACGGTGGTCCCCCGCGGATAGACGTCGTCGATGGGCAGCACGGCCTTGCTCGGGTCGAGCCAGGCCTGTGCAACCTCGAGCCAGCCAGGGGCCCGCTCGCGACTCCCGACGACATTGACGGTCAGCATGTCGAGAGCGCCCTTCGTCGGGTAGGTCTTCTGGCCGGGGATATCGATGAGCGACACCTCTTTGGTCCCCTTCAGGACCGTGCCGAGGGTATTGAAGACCGGTCCAGGCTGTTCGATGACATAGGGAGCGGGAACGAGGGCGAAGCCGAGAGTGCCGAGGATCGCGGCGACGAGAAGCGTCCAGCCCACCCGGCTGGCCCGGCGGCGGCTGGGCCTGCCTTCGAGCTGGTTGTCGGTGAAGAGTGCCACCTGGGTCCTTTCATCGGCGTGTTCGCCACGGGCGCACAGCTTTGGGCCTCACGCGTGGGTCGATCCACAGCTGCTTCGGCTGCGCAGCGGCTAGCGTAGTTGCTATGCCTGAAGATTCGGCGCAGAACCCTGAAGACGAATTCCGCGACATGCTGAGCCAGTTCCTCTCCGGTAACTCGGAGATCGATCCGGCCCGCCTCGCGGGAGCGGCTGGCCTGCCCAACGATCCCGAACTGATCCGGAAACTCGTCGCGCAGCTGCAGGACGCCCTGAAGTCGAGCCGCGACGGGATCAACTGGGACCTCGCCCTCGAACAGGCGAAGGCGCTGACCGCGAACGACGTGCGGCTGACACCTCCCGCGGAACGGTCATCTCTCGAGCAGTCCTTCCACATAGCGGCGCTGTGGCTCGACGAGGCAACCTATATTTCAGGGCTTACCGCAAGTCCGAAACTCATGTCCCGCGCCGAGTGGGTCGTGGCAACCATGCCGATCTGGACTCAGCTCGCCGAGCCGGTCGCGAACAGCATTGCGGACTCCCTCACCCAGGTGTTGCGCCAACAGGCGCCGGAAGAAATGTCCGGCATGATCGATGGCGCAAGCAGGCTCATGCGGAACGTCGGCGGCACGCTCTTTGCCATGCAGCTCGGCCAGGTGGTTGGCCAGCTCGCGAGCGAGGTGGTTTCGGGTGGAGACATCGGGATCCCGCTGCTCGGATCCACCAACGACACCGAGCATCAAGCCGCACTCCTCCCGCAAAATGTTGCGGCCTTCGGTGCCGGCCTCGACATCGAGCAGGACCAGGTGCAGCTCTATCTCGCGGTGCGCGAGCTCGCCCACGCCCGGCTGTTCCGCCACGCCAAGTGGCTCAGGCTGCAACTCATGACCTCGATCACCGAGTTCGCCAGGGGAATCCGGATCGACACCGACCGACTCGAGGAACTGGCCACCGACTTCGACCCGTCCAACCCGGAGGAACTCCGCGAGGCCATGGTCAGCGGTTCTCTCATTCCGCCCAAGTCCGAGGCACAGCTCGCGGCACTCGGCCGCCTCGAGACCATGCTCGCCCTCATCGAGGGCTGGGTCGATGTGGTGACAGCGCAGGCCACCGCCCGGCTGCCCAAATCCGGAGCGATCGCCGAGACTGTTCGCCGTCGCCGCGCTGCGGGTGGGCCAGCCGAGTCGGCGTTCTCCACACTCGTCGGGCTCGAATTGCGGCCGCGCCGACTACGTGAGGCCGCCGTCATGTGGCAGAAGCTCACAACCGAGGTAGGCGAGGAGAGACGGGACCACCTGTGGTCGCATCCTGACCTCGTGCCGACCTCCGAGGACATCGACGATCCGGCGGCCCTCGTCGCCCGACTCACCGGCCCGGAACCGGCACCAGACGACATTGATCAGGCGATCGAAGACCTGCTGAATGACGACCGGGACGACCGGCCGCACGAGGCCGACGACGGCTCGGCGGAGGAGGCGAAGACCTGACGCCCGTGTAGAACTGATGCCCTGTGGCACCGGCGCTGTGGACAGGCAACGACGCCGTTTCCCGGTCTCGGGCATCATTCCCGGATGGTGCTTAGAATCGATCCCCGATTTCCTCTCGTCTGGCGAAGCCCGAGCAGCCTGCAGCTCGGTGTCGATGATCCGCCGGTCGTGCTCGCCACCGTCTCGGAGGCGGAGGAACGGATCATCGCCGCCCTGGTTGTCGGTGTTGGTCGATCGGGCCTCGACATGATCGCTCGGGACGCCGGGATGGCGGACGGCGGGTTGTCCGCACTGCTCAGCGCGCTCCGGCCCACGCTCGCTGCGCCCATGGCCGTCGCCCCGTCCAGCCCGGTGACCATCACCGGTGTCGGGCCGACCGCGCGTCTCATCGCGTCGACCCTCCGGCTGTCCGGTGTGCCCATGGTTGCGGATTCCGAGGAGACCGGCATCGCCATCATCATTGCCCACTACGTGATCGCCCCCGAACTGCATGGCCACTGGCTTCGCCGCGACCTGCCGCATCTTCCCGTGGTTTTCGGCGACACAGTGGTGCGCATCGGCCCGATCGTGGAACCCGGAACCGGCCCGTGCCTCTACTGCCTCGAGCTGTACCGGATCGATGCCGACCCGGCCAGGCCCGCGATCGCCTCCCAACTCTGGGGCAGGACCAGCCCGGCAGAAAGTGCGCTCGTCTCGAGCGAGGTGGCCGCGATCGTTGCCCGAATGATGATCACGCGACTCGCGCGCGGCGTTGGGGCCGACGCTGAATCGGTCGCTGAATCCATCGAACTGGAGGCGGCGACCGGCACGAGAACCGTGCGGCAGTGGCTGCCGCATCCGAACTGCGGCTGCATCTCGGTGGGCGGTGCTGGCGCTAGCGCAGTTCCTCAAGGAATCGCGACGGCCGCCGAACCCCACCGCGAGCCGACCCCCCGTGTGCCCAGGAAAGGTGCAGTCGTCGGCGTGCTCGCGTGATTCCGACATACAGCAGGCGACGTTCCTCTTCGACGGCCGCCTCGGTCTTCGCATAGCTGATCGGCACGAGTCCGTCGCTCAGTCCGACGAGATACACCGTGTCCCACTCCTGGCCCTTCGCGGAATGGAGCGTCGCGAGGGTCACCGCGGCCATCGTCGGCTCGTGCTGGCTCGCGGAACGCTCAAGGAGTTCGTCGACGAATTGCTTAAGGCTCGTGGCTGCGGGGGATGCTTCGGCCAGCCCCATGAGCGCGTTGAGCGATTCCCAGCGATCGCGCACGGCGCCGCGCACTTCGGGAGCGTCCTGGGTCCAGCCGAGCGAGCGCAGAACGTCGCTGACGGTCTTGAACAGGGGTTCAGGTGTCGCACCGACCAGCGCTCCCCTGAGCATCATGATGGCCTGCTTGACTTCCTGGAGCTCGAAGAAGCGAGTGCCGCCGCGCAGCTGGAAGCTCACTCCGGCATCGGTGAGCGCCGTCTCGAGCGCTGCAGACTGCACGTTCACGCGGAACAGGATCGCGACATCCTGCGGCCGCGTGCCCGCCGCGATCCGTTCGGCAACCTGCTGGGCTGTTGCGCGCGCCTCTGAGACGTCGCTCGGGAAGCTCGTCACGGTCGGGGCGGCCTGTGCTGACGACTCCGGCTTGTCGGACCCCTCGGTTACCGCCCGCAGCGCGAGCGCCCCCGGCCGCCCCCGCATGAGGCGATTGGCCGCGTGCACGATGGCCGGGGTCGACCGGTAATTCTGCTCGAGCCGCACGACGGCGGCCTCCCGATACCGGGTGGGAAACCCGAGGAGGAAGTCCGCTGACGC
>JAYTEZ010000053.1:0-7644 GCA_043734805.1 Microbacteriaceae bacterium | reverse complement strand
CCGTCACCGACGACGACGAGGGCGGTGAAGCTGAAGCGACGACCACCCTTGACGACCTTGGAAACGCGGTTGATGGTGACAACGCGCTCGAGGAACTGGCTCTTTTCGGAGTCGCGGCTCCCGCGCTGCTGGTTGGGGTTGCGCTCACGACCGCCACGACGGGCCTCGCGAGGCTCGTTTGCGGCGCTGTCGGTCGCGGCAGCAGTCTCGACGACCTCGGCCGTTTCGGCTTCTGCAGTCACATCCTGCTCCTTATTGGTGTTAGCGGCGTTTGCCACAGATTCAGTGTCGCTCACAGGTCAAGACCACCCTCTCGAGCTCCCTCGGCAATGGCAGCCACGCGCCCGGCGTACTTACTGCCACCACGGTCGAATACAACGGCCTCGACACCGGCCTTTTTGGCACGTTCTGCAACGAGTTCGCCGACCTTGCGGGCCTTTGCGGTCTTGTCACCGTCGAAGGTGCGCAGGTCTGCCTCGAGGGTCGACGCTGACGCCAGGGTGTAACCCTTGCTGTCGTCGACGACCTGCACGAAGACATGGCGAGCCGAGCGAGTGACAACGAGGCGCGGACGCAACTCGGTGCCGACGATCTTCTTGCGAAGACGCGCGTGCCTACGGCCCTTTGCGGCCGCCTTGCTTTTGCCTCTAGTTCCGAGAGCCATGATTACTTACCACTCTTTCCGGCCTTGCGGCGGACTACCTCGCCTGCGTAGCGAACGCCCTTGCCCTTGTAGGGCTCCGGCTTGCGCAACTTACGAATATTGGCGGCGACCTCTCCGACGGCCTGCTTGTCGATGCCGTGCACCGTCAGCTTGTTGTTGCCTTCGACAGCAAAGGAGATGCCCGCGGGGGGATCGACCGTGATCGAGTGCGAAAAGCCGAGTGCGAACTCGAGCGAGTTGCCCTTCGCCTGCACGCGGTACCCGGTTCCGACGATTTCAAGGCCCTTTGAGTAGCCCGCGGTGACGCCGATGATCTGGTTGGCGATCAGGGTGCGGGTGAGGCCGTGCAGTGACCGCGACGAGCGCTCGTCATCCGGGCGGCTCACGAGCAGCTGGCCATCCTCGAGCTTGACCTCGATCGGGCTTGCGACGGTAAGCGCGAGCTCACCCTTCGGGCCCGTGACGGTGATGGCTGAGCCATTCACCGTGACATTGACCCCGGCCGGGATCTCAATGGGGAGACGTCCAATACGTGACATTCTCGGTTACCACACGTAGGCGAGGACTTCCCCACCCACGCCCTTCTTCGAAGCCTGGCGATCCGTGAGGAGGCCGGAGGAGGTCGAGAGGATGGCGACGCCGAGTCCACCGAGGACGCGCGGGATCTCCGTCGACTTTGCGTAAACTCGCAGGCCGGGCTTCGAGACGCGCTTGATACCAGCGATGGAGCGTTCACGATTAGGGCCGTACTTGAGGTCGATGGTCAGGGTCTTGCCAACGCGGGCGTCCTCAATCTTCCAGCCGCCGATGTAGCCCTCTGACTTGAGAATCTCGGCGATATGGGACTTGAGCTTGCTGTTCGGCATTGACACGGTTTCGTGATAGGCCGAGTTCGCGTTGCGCAGTCTGGTCAGCAAGTCTGCGACCGGATCTGTCATTGTCATGATGATGGTGCCTTCCTCACCCGGTTTCGGCAGCTCTTACGGAACTGACGACCTGTGTGATCGGTGGTGCTCAGTATTACTGGGGAGTGTTCTCTGCGTTGCGGAACGGGAAGCCGAGCGCCTTGAGCAATGCACGCCCCTCTTTGTCGTTCCTGGCGGTGGTGACGACAGTGATGTCGAAACCACGCACGCGGTCGATGCGGTCCTGGTCGATCTCGTGGAACATCGACTGCTCCGTGAGGCCGAACGTGTAGTTGCCGTGGCCGTCGAACTGCTTGTCCGAGAGGCCGCGGAAGTCACGGATGCGGGGAAGCGCGAGCGAAAGCAGGCGATCGAGAAACTCCCAGGCCCGGTCACCGCGAAGGGTGACGTGGGCGCCGATCGGCTGGCCCTCGCGGAGCTTGAACTGCGCAATGGACTTGCGAGCGGCCGTTACCTGCGGCTTCTGGCCGGTGATCGCGGTGAGGTCCTTGACGGCCCCATCGATGATCTTGCCGTCACGAGCAGCCTCGCCGACACCGGTGTTGACGACGATCTTCACGAGTCCGGGCACCTGGTGCACGTTCGTGAAGCCGAAGTCCTTCGTCAGCTGGGCCGAGATCTCGGTCTTGTATTTCTGCTTCAGGCGCGGCTGGGCCTTTTTGATGGGGCCCGCGCCGGCCGGAGCGGCGGTTGCAGTGTCAGTCATTACTTACGCGTCCTTCGTTGCTTCGGCTTGTGGCTCGGCCTTCGCTTTGGGAGCAGCCTTCGCTTTGGGAGCGGCCTTGGCCTTGGGGGCGTCTTCCGTCACCAGAGCGTCATCCGCAACGGCGTTATCGGCAACGACCTCGGTTTCGGCCTTGTCGGCCTTCTTGGCTGTCTTCTTCACGGGAACGCGGCGCGAGTCCTTGAAGTAGCGGGTGCGGGTGGTCTTGCCGGTGGCATCCGTCTCGACCGTGAAGCCGACCCGGGCCGGCTGCTTGGTGTCGGGGTTGACCAGCTGCACGTTGGAGACGTGAATGGGTGCCTCGCGAGTTTCGATACCGCCGGTCTTCGTGCCGCGCTGGGTCTGGCCGACGCGAACATGCTTCGTCACGAAGTTGAGGCCTTCGACGACGACGCGATTCCGCTCAACGAGAACCTCGAGAACTCGACCCTGCTTGCCACGGTCCCCGCCACGATCCTGGCGACGGCCACTGATCAGCTGGACGAGATCGCCCTTTTTGATATTCGCCATGACTAAATGACCTCCGGTGCCAGCGAGATGATCTTCATGAACTTCTTGTCGCGAAGCTCGCGACCGACCGGTCCGAATATACGGGTACCGCGCGGGTCCCCGTCGGGCTTGAGGATCACCGCTGCGTTCTCGTCGAACTTGATGTATGAGCCGTCGGGGCGACGGGTCTCCTTCTTGGTGCGAACGATGACTGCCTTGACGACGTCACCCTTCTTGACATTGCCGCCCGGGATCGCGTCTTTCACCGTGGCGACGATGACATCGCCGAGGCCGGCGTAGCGGCGGCCTGAACCACCGAGAACGCGAATCGTGAGCAGAACTTTGGCGCCGGTGTTATCGGCTACCTTAACCCTGGATTCCTGCTGAAGCATACTGTGTCCTTTTTCAAAGCAAGCTGGAGAGCTTACTTCGCCTTCTCTAGGATTTCGACGAGTCTCCAGCGCTTGGAGGCGCTGAGCGGACGGGTTTCGCTGATGATGACGAGGTCGCCGACACCGGCCGAGTTGGCCTCATCGTGCGCCTTCACCTTGGAGGTGCGGCGGATGACCTTGCCGTACAGGGGGTGCTTGACGCGGTCCTCTACCTCGACGACGATGGTCTTCTCCATCTTGTCGCTCGTGACATAGCCACGACGAGTCTTGCGGTAGCCGCGGCCCGGCTCTGCCTTCTCGGCAACCTCGGTCGCTGTGCTCGATGCATCGGCCTTCGCCATGATCAGGCCTCCTTCGTGTCGTCGGCGGACTTGGGGGCTGCGTCAGCAGCATCCGTCGTCTTCTTGGTCGTCTTTTTGGCGGCCTTGGGGGCTGCCTCAACCGGAACGGGCGTCGCACGGATGCCCAGCTCGCGCTCACGAATGATCGTGTAGATGCGAGCGATGTCGCGCTTGACAGCGCGCAGGCGGCCGTGACTTTCCAACTGCCCGGTGGCCGACTGGAAGCGCAGGTTGAACAGCTCTTCCTTGGCCTTTTTGAGTTCGTCGAGAAGTCGCTCGTCTTCAAAAGTGTCGAGCTCGACGGGGGCGAGCTCCTTAGAACCGATCGCCATTATGCGTCACCCTCTTCGCGCTTGATGATGCGTGCCTTGAGCGGCAGCTTGTGGATGGCGCGAGTCAGTGCTTCGCGCGCGACCGTCTCGCTCACGCCGGCGAGCTCAAAGAGCACGCGACCCGGCTTGACGTTGGCGATCCACCACTCTGGTGAACCCTTACCGGAACCCATGCGGGTTTCGGCCGGCTTCTTGGTCAGCGGGCGGTCGGGGTAGATGTTGATCCACACCTTTCCTCCTCGCTTGATGTGACGGGTCATCGCAATTCGAGCTGCCTCGATCTGGCGGTTGGTCACATAGGCGGGGGTGATGGCCTGAATGCCAAACTCGCCGAACGTGACCGTCGTGCCACCGGTAGCGTGACCGCTACGACCGGGGTGGTGCTGCTTGCGGTGCTTAACTTTGCGCGGAATCAACATGGTCAGGCCTCCACTGCTACTGCTGCCGGAGCAGCATCTGCCCGGGGAGCTGCGGAAGTTGCAGCTGCCGGGGCTGCGCCACGACGGGGTCCACTGTCGCGACGGTCGTCACGACGGTCATCGCGACGCTCTGGGCGCGTTGACTTCGCAGAGGCCTGCTCACGAGCAAGTTCCTTGTTGGTGATATCGCCCTTGTAGATCCACACCTTGACGCCGATGCGACCGAAGGTGGTCTTGGCCTCGTAGAAGCCATAGTCGATGTTCGCGCGCAGCGTGTGCAACGGAACCCGACCCTCACGGTAGAACTCGGAGCGGCTCATTTCCGCGCCACCGAGGCGACCGGAAACCTGGATCCGAACGCCCTTGACCGTCGGGGTGCGCTGGGCGCCCTGCAGGCCCTTGCGCATCGCGCGACGGAAGGCGACGCGAGCGCTGAGCTGCTCCGCGATTCCCTGCGCGACGAGCTGAGCTTCGGCCTCGGGGTTCTTTACCTCGAGGATGTTGAGCTGGATCTGCTTGCCGGAAAGCTTCTCGAGGTCGGTGCGAATACGCTCCGCCTCGGCCCCACGACGACCGATCACAATGCCGGGACGGGCGGTGTGGATGTCGACGCGAACGCGGTCACGGGTGCGCTCGATCTCGATCCGCGCGACTCCCGCACGGTCGAGCGAGGTCTTGAGCAGGTTGCGGATTTTGATGTCCTCAGCCACGTAGTCGCTGTACCGCTGCCCGACCTTGGTGCTGTCGGAGAACCAGCGCGATACGTGATCGGTGGTGATTCCCAGACGGAACCCGTATGGATTTACTTTCTGTCCCATTACTTCTTCCCTGCCTTCTTGGAAGACGACACCGCAGCATCCGAAGCCGTCTCATCTGGCGTGGCCAGGACGATCGTGATGTGGCTGGTGCGCTTCAGGATCTGGAAGGCGCGTCCCTGTGCACGAGGCTGGAAACGCTTAAGGGTCGTTCCCTCATCGACGAATGCCGATGAGATGAACAGGTCTTCTACGTCCAGGTAGCTGTTCGCGGCGTCCGCCTTCACTCGGGCGTTGGCGATTGCCGACTCCACGAGCTTGTAGACGGGTGTGCTCGCACCCTGCGGCGCGAACTTCAGGATGGCCAGTGCCTCTGAAGCCTGCTTGCCGCGAATCATGTTGACGACGCGACGAGCCTTCGTGGCGGTGACGCGAATGTGCTTCACGCGAGCGATGGATTCAACCATTTCTCTATACCTTTCCGTCCCCGCGTTAGCGGCGACGACCCTTCTTGTCGTCCTTCTCGTGTCCACGGAAGGTGCGGGTGGGGGCAAACTCTCCGAGTTTGTGCCCAACCATCGTCTCGGTGATGAACACCGGGATGTGTTTGCGGCCGTCATGCACTGCGATGGTGTGTCCCAGGAACGACGGGATGATCATCGAGCGACGCGACCAGGTCTTGATAACGCTCTTGCTGCTGGCTACGTTCGCCTTGGCCACCTTGCGAAACAGGTGGTCGTCAACGAAGGGGCCTTTTTTGAGACTGCGTGGCATCCTCTACAACTCCTACTTGCGCTTCTTGCCGACATTGCGGCGGCGAACGATGAGCTTGTCGCTCTCTTTGTTGATGTGGCGGGTGCGGCCTTCTTTTTGACCCCACGGGCTGACCGGGTGACGTCCACCCGAGGTCTTACCCTCACCACCACCGTGTGGGTGGTCGACCGGGTTCATGGCGACACCACGCACGGTCGGGCGAACGCCCTTCCAGCGCATGCGGCCAGCCTTTCCCCAGTTGATGTTCGACTGTTCGGCATTGCCAACCTCGCCGATCGTTGCGCGGCAGCGAGCATCCACGTTACGGATTTCGCCGGACGGCAGACGAAGCTGTGCGTACGGGCCATCCTTGGCCACGAGACGAACGGATGCACCGGCTGAGCGGGCCATCTTGGCCCCGCCGCCCGGCTTGAGCTCGATCGCGTGGATGACCGTACCGACCGGGATGTTGCGCAGCGGCAGGTTGTTACCCGGCTTGATGTCCGCGCCGGCACCCGACTCGATGATGTCGCCCTGGCTGAGCTTGTTCGGAGCGATGATGTATCGCTTCGAACCATCGACGAAGTGCAGCAAAGCGATGCGCGCCGTGCGGTTGGGGTCATACTCGATCTCGGCAACGCGGGCGTTCACGCCGTCTTTGTCATTGCGACGGAAGTCGATGACTCGGTACTGGCGCTTGTGGCCACCACCGATGTGACGGGTCGTGATGCGACCTGCGTTGTTGCGGCCACCGGTCTTCGGCAGCGGGCGAAGCAGCGACTTCTCCGGGGTCGAACGCGTGATCTCGGCAAAGTCTGCAACCGAGGAACCGCGACGACCTGGAGTCGTGGGCTTGTACTTACGAATAGCCATTATTTTCTCTCCTCAGTCCTTAGCCGACAGCGGTGAAGATGTCGATGGACCCGGACTTGAGGGTCACGATCGCGCGCTTGGTGTCCTTGCGCTTTCCGAGACCGAACTTGGTGCGGCGGGTCTTGCCCTTTTTGTTGAGGGTGTTGATTGACGCGACCTCCACGCTGAATATCTTTTCGATCGCCAGCTTGATTTCGGTCTTGTTCGAACGCGGGTCAACGAGGAAGGTGTACTTGCCCTGGTCGATCAGGCTGTAGCTCTTCTCAGAAACGACGGGCGACAGGATGACGTCGCGCGGATCCTTATTGGTGGCGGTCATGCTGAGGCCTTCTCCTTCTTGCTGGCAGCCTTCTTCTCGGCCGGGACAGAGTCGGACTGTGCGGCGGCCCGCGAAGCTGCGGCCCGCTCGGGGCTCACGCGCTTCTTGCTCACCGGCACGACATCCGATTCCACCGCGACGGGGGTGACCGTCTCGGCGCGGCCGGCAACGAAGCCGTCGAACGCGCCCTTGGTGAAGATGATGTCATCGCTTACGACGACGTCGTAGGCGTTGAGCTGGTCATACGGCAGCACATGCACGGAGGGAATGTTGCGCACGCTCTTGTGGCTGACGATGTCGTCGCGCTCGAGCACGATGAGCACATGCTTGCTCGTCGAGATGCTGGCCAACAGCTCGACAATCGTCTTGGTCGATGGCACGTGTCCAACGGAGAGCGAGTCGATGACGTGGATACGTCCGCCTCGAGCGCGATCGGAGAGCGCTCCGCGAAGGGCGGCAGCGATCATCTTCTTGGGGGTGCGCTGCGAGTAGTCGCGGGGGTGGGGTCCGTGGACGATCCCGCCACCGGTCATCTGGGGAGCGCGGATCGAGCCCTGACGGGCGCGACCGGTTCCCTTCTGCTTGAACGGCTTGCGACCGGCACCGGAAACTTCACCACGACGGAGCGTGTTGTGCGTTCCCTGGCGAGCCGCTGCG
>JAYTEZ010000052.1:0-9596 GCA_043734805.1 Microbacteriaceae bacterium | reverse complement strand
TATCTACCCGATCATCTGGCTCGTTGTCGTTCTCATCCGCGGGGCAACCGATGGCTGGGTACCTTACCCGTTCCTCGATGCGGCGACCGGCTACGGGTCGGTCGCGATCTACGCGGTGCTCATTGCGGTCGGATTCGGGATTTTCGGATCGTTGATTTGGGCGCTGAGCCGTGTCAGGCTGCTCAAACCATAGCCACAGAACGACCGCCGCAGTGGGCTCCAAGCAGGCTAGGCAGGTCTTACCCGCAACTGCCGACGTCATGCGGAGCCTGTGTGACCATCATCGAGCGATCCGTAAAGCCGCGCGCATCAAAACATCATCTGCCCGGCCAAGGTGCCTGGATAGCGGCGTGAGGCGCCCGGAAACGGCACGCCCATGAATCTGCGCGAACGCGACCCAGATCACGAAACTCGTTACAAATGCTACTTTTCGCCCCAGGGCAACTTTGGGAGTATCCGGCCAAGTCGGGAGGCAAGAACGCCTCCCTCGCGATTCCGAGATAAGCGGGATCCTGGCTTCGCCCCCAACGCCAGTGCATCCCCGGATGATGCGAAGTAGCTCCAGCTGCTCGTGAGGGGCGAAGTAGCTCCAGCCGCTCGTGAGGGGCGCGAAATGGTTCTTCCGGGTGGGCCGGAAGAGCAGTTTGGGCCCCCTCAACACGCTACAGCCCCCTGAGCGCGCTAAACCCCGCAGCGCGTTTCAGCGCGCTTCAGCTAACTATGCATGCCCTTCCGCAACAGCTCGATGCGCGCCTGCAACTGGCTCACGCTGGCCTGCGGAACGGCGGGGCCGCCGGCACTGCGCCGAAGCTCGGCGTGGATGATGCCGTGCGGCTCCCCCGTCGATTTCGCGCGCATCCCGACGAGGCTGTTCAGCAGGCTGCGCTGTTCCTTGAGGTTACGGTAGAGCGGAACGGCCACTGTCGGTTCCTGGCCGCTGGTCTCCGCCAGCCGCTGTCGGTCCGTGATGCGTCTGGCCTGCCGCGCCTGCCTGTTCCGCAGCAGTTCTTTCACCTGCTCGGGCTCAAGCAGCCCCGGAATTCCGATGAAGTCGAGTTCCTCGAGACTACCGACCGCAGCGCCAACGCCGAACTCCCCACCGTCGAAGAGCACCCGGTCGAAGGCGGCCTCCGACTCGAGCGGTTTGAAGTCGAACAACAGCGCATCACCGGATGCCGACTCGACTCGATTCGCATCATCTGCGGCGTCGTCGTCGAGCAGGATCTCTTCGAGGCCCTCGCCCGGATCACGATCGAGCGCGTGGTCGCGTTCCCGTTCGAGCGTCGCGGCCAGGGCCAGCAGGCTCGGCACGCTCGGCAGGAAGATCGATGCGGTCTCGCCACGGCGACGGGTGCGAACGAAGCGCCCGATCGCCTGCGCAAAAAAAAGTGGAGTTGATGCGGATGTCGCGTACACGCCCACCCCGAGCCGCGGGATATCGACGCCTTCGGAAACCATGCGCACCGCGACCATCCAGCGGCTGTTGCCCGTCGCGAACTCCGCGATCCGGTCGCTCGCGGACTTCTCGTCCGAGAGCACGATGGTCGGCGCCTCACCGGTCACCCGCTGGAGAATCGCGGCGTAGGCCCGAGCGGCGTAGTGATCGGTGGCGATCACGAGGCCGCCGGCATCCGGAATTCCATTTCGCACCTCCGTGAGCCGCCGGTTCGCCGCCTTCAGCACGGCCGGAACCCACTCGCCCTCCGGGTCGAGCGCTGTGCGCCAGGCTTGAGCGGTCACATCCTTCGTGTCGCCCTCGCCGAGCCTCGCCTCCATTTCATCGCCCGTGCGGGTGCGCCAGCGCATCCTTCCCGCGTAGGCCATGAAAATCACCGGGCGCACGACCCCGTCGGCGAGCGCCCGACCGTAGCCGTAGCCGTAGTCGGCGTGGGAGGTACGGATGCCGTGCTCATCGGGAAAGTAGCTGACGAACGGTATGGCTGAGGTGTCCGACCGAAAGGGCGTGCCTGTGAGCGAAAGCCGCCTGGTTGCGGGCTCGAATGACTCTCGCATCGCGTCCCCCCAGCTCAGCGCATCCCCGCCGTGGTGCACCTCGTCGAGGATCACGAGCGAACGTCCGCCCTCGGTGAGACTGCGGTGCAACGCCGGCCGCATCGCGACCTGTGCATAGGTGACGGCGATCCCGTGAAAGTGTTTACCATGCCAGCCGTGGCTGTTCTTGAAGCTCGGGTCGAGCCTCACCCCGACGCGGTGCGCCGCATCCGCCCACTGTCGCTTGAGGTGCTCGGTGGGCGCGACGACAGTCACCCGGTCGATCTTGTGTTGCGCGAGCAGTTCGGTGACGAGCCGGAGCGCGAAGGTCGTTTTGCCTGCGCCAGGGGTCGCCGCGACCAGAAAGTCTCGGGGTTCCGAGACGAAATAGGCTTCGAGCGCTTCGGCCTGCCAGGCTCTGAGCTTGTCCGCGGTACCGCGGGCGGCGCGCTCGGGGAAGGACGGCGAGAGGTGCTCGGCTGCCGACGTGCCCACCGAAGGGCCGAACGACAGGGAGTTGCTCACTTGATAAGACACTACCCGCAGCGACCGACGCTGAATGTCCTGACCCGACCAACAAGGAGACCTCCCCGCTTGCGAGCGGGAAGGTCTCCTTGTTCGGGATCTATAGAGGCACGCGACGTGAGCCACGCGCCACAAGTCCGTAGATCAGAAAAACAATGATCGAGCCGAGAATCGCCACAATTACGGGTCTGGATCGAGAAGAAGTCCCGAGCCTGCCACCGAAGAGCGCCGAACCGATCTCGAATGTTGAAACTTATGTTAGCTCGCCCTCGTTGGGGGGGCAATGGCCTTGACGCGGCGCGGAGCTACTGATATCGGTTTTTGGCGCGCCGCTTTATTGTGCGGCAGGGTGAAGACATGACTCAGCAGCATCCATGGTCCCGCTATGTCGCGCTTGGCGACTCGTTTACGGAGGGCATAGGCGATCCGGAGCCGAAGAGCCCCGGTGGAAATCGGGGGTGGGCAGACCGGGTGGCAGAGGTGTTGAGCGATCAGACGGATGATTTCGCCTACGCCAATCTCGCCATCCGTGGACGGTTGCTGAAGCAGATTCTCGACGAGCAGGTCGATGTCGCGCTCGAGCTTCGACCGGATCTCATCACGATCTCAGCCGGCGGTAATGACATCATCCGCCCCAACACGGATCCGGACCGCCTCGCCATCCTTTTGGAATCCGGGGTGGCCAGGCTTCGCTCGAACGGCGCGACCGTCGTGCTTTTCAACGGACCCGACATCGGCATGACGCCCGTGCTCAATCGCTCACGAGGCAAGGTAGCGATTTACAACGAAAACCTGCGGGCAATCGCGCTGCGGCACGACCTGATCGTCGCGGACATGTGGGCGTTGCGTGAACTCAAGGACCCGCGCATGTGGGCACCCGATCGCCTGCACTTCTCCCCGATCGGTCACAACACGGTCGCCCGTATGGTGCTGCAGGCTCTCAACGTCGAGAACGACCTCCAGCCGTTCAACCCCGAGCCACTGGCCAGGGTTCCGTGGCGCTTGGCGCGAGTGGGCGATATGGGATGGGCCCGCGAGTATCTCGTGCCGTGGGTGCTTCGGCGCATCCGCCACCAGTCCTCGGGCGACGGGATCAGTGCGAAGCGACCGGATGCCGCACCCTACCGATCGGGATCGGTCGGGTAGTTGTCGCGGACGATTCCGATGAGGCTGACGTCAGAACACTCGCCGACCGAACTGACGAGCGACCGAACGACCGAGCGACCGAACGGCCTAGCGACCGAACTGCGCCGCGGCCGGGCAGTCGAATGGATCGCCACCGGCGGCAAGCCCGACCCGGTTGAGGTAGTTAATGACGATTCCGTAGGACTGAGTGAGAGTCGTTTCGGTGTAGAGAATGTTGTGGGTGTCGCAATATTCCTTCGCAATCGCGCGGGCTTTCGCGAGGTGCGGGCGAGGCATGTTCGGGAACAGGTGGTGCTCGATCTGGTAGTTGAGGCCGCCCATGAAGCTGTCCATGACCCAGCTGCCCTTGATGTTGCGGGCGGTGAGCACCTGACGACGCAGGAAGTCGACCTTGCTGTCATGCGGCAGGATCGGCATCCCCTTGTGGTTGGGCGCGAACGACGCCCCCATGTAGATGCCGAAGACGGCGAGCTGCACGCCGATGAAAGCGAAGCCAAGCCCGATGGGCAGGAAGAGAAAGATCACAGTGAGATAGGCGCCGATGCGGGTGACCAGCATTGAGATCTCGAGCCAGCGCCTGTCGACCGCGCCGCGACCGAAAACCGTCTTGAAACCGAGGATGTGCAGGTTCAATCCCTCGAGCGCGAGCGCCGGGAAGAACAGGTAGCCCTGGCGCTTCGTGGCCCAGGCATACAGACCCATGGTCTTCGCGGCATCCTCTTCGCGAAAGGAGACGAAGTCCTGCTCGATGTCAGGGTCTTTGCCGACAATATTCGGGTTGGCGTGGTGGCGGCTGTGTTTGGTCATCCACCACGAGTAACTGATGCCGACAAAGAGGTTCGCAAGAGTCCGACCGGCGAGGTCGTTGGCTTTGCCAGATGTAAATACCTGGCGGTGGGAAGCCTCGTGGGCGAGGAACGCGTACTGGGTGAGGATGATGCCAAGGACGCCGGCGATAAGGAGTTGGTACCAGGTGTCGCCAAGAAGCACGAAACCGGTGATAGCGCCGCCGAGAGCGAGGGTGATGATCGAGAAGACCAGGACATAAAAACCCGTGCGACGTCGTAGAAGTCCAGCATCGCGTACCGTTCGCAGGAGTGCGGAATATTCGGTGGTCGGGTTGCTGCGATTTCCGCCGGGCTTCGTCTTCGTGAACGTGACGACAGGTGCAACGGACACGGAGTCAGTCACGGTACCTCGATTCGAAAAGACTTCCCAGTCGGGGTAGTGAGCAATTGCTCCGTGGATGTTGACAATCTAAGCGCACTCCCTGTGAGAGACATGCATTTATGCCCGAATCGACATACGTGGCGTGTTCAGCCCGAGCTGGGGAGGAGAGCAAACGGATTGCCCAGCCGCCACCACGGCCCCGGATCCTCGACGTTGTGATCGAGGGCGAGCGGAACCGTGACAGTCTGCGTCCCGACCGTGAAGGTCACCGCTCCGACGCGGGTGGCTTTGCGCGCAAGCCGTACGTCGTTCGCGTCGACGATTGCGATTATCGGCGTGTTGCTCCACACCAGAGCGGAAACGTTCGTTGTAGCCACGGCATCCGCATCATCCCTCCAGGGGGTGGAGAAACTCACGAAAACCTGCCCAATCCTGGCCAGAGTCACCTCGTGAAAACCGGCCCTCACATCCTTCAGAAGTGACCGGACGGCCGCGTCGAGCGACTTGTGGTCCACACCTCCGAGGACGGCCCCGACTATCGTCACCGTCTGCGAGCCGATCTGATGCTTCGAGGCGAAGAGCAGGCAGGCGCCCGCTTCATCCAGCGTGCCGGTTTTGATGCCTTCGACACCGTCCTGGCCGAGAAGGTCGTTGGTGTTCTGCAGCTCGCCGACCTGCGGCAGCGACAGGGTCCTGGTCGACACGATCGACGCGATCACCGGGTTGGCGAGGGCAAGCTTGCCGATTTCAACGAGGTCGCTTGCAGTGCTCGTGTTGCCTGAACTCATACCGGTGGGTTCGATCAGCGTCGTGTGGTTGAGTCCGTGAGCCCTGAGCCACGCCTGCACGGCCCTGATGAATGCTGGTTCTGAGCCATATGCCCAGTCGGCCAGTGCCGCAGCGTAATTGTTCGCGGATGAGATGAGGGTCACCCGCATGAAGTCCAGCTGGCTGAGACTGGATCCGGCCTTCATCGGCTCGACCTTGCCTTTGAGCGCGACGTACTTGCCGTAGAGCGCCGCGTTCGCTGCGGTGAAGGTGACCGTTGGCCCGTCCTGACCAGCGGTCAGCGGTTTGGTCTCGAGAACGACGAGGGCGGTCACGATCTTGCTGATGCTCGCGATGGGCAGCGGATCGATGCTTCCGCTCGTGGCGAGGGTGCCCTGGTAGCCGATGGCACCGATGGCGCTCGCACCGTAGCCCGGCCAGCCGAGCTGTGCCGCCGGCTGGGTCTGACCCGCGTAGGGAAGCACGCGGGCTTCGGCCGGAGCCAGCGGCGCGAGCAGGGTGAACGGCAGGTAGAGACAGATGGCGACCACGAGTGTAGACAGCCCGAAGACCGCCAGTCGCCGGCGGCGAAAGATCTGGCGACGGGTCAGCGGCATGCGCTCATGGTAGTTGTTCCAGAGCTGGCTCAGCGAACGCGAAGCGCCCACAGCGCTACCGCGCTCGCCGCGGCGACGTTGAGCGAATCCACACCGTTCAGCATGGGAATGGTCACGACCGAGTCGGCACCATCCAGCGCCGCGGGGCTGAGGCCGTCGCCCTCTGCTCCGAGCAGCAGTGCAAGCTTCTCCGGAGGGTTGCCCGCGAGCTCATCGAGGCCGATCGCTCCGTCGGCGAGAGCGAGAGCGGCCAGATGGAAGCCTGCCGCCTTCAGAACTTCGGCCCCCTGCGGCCACTCCGGCAGCCGCGTCCACGGGACCTGGAGCACCGTCCCCATGCTCACCCGCACACTCCTGCGGTACAGCGGATCCGCGCAGCGCGGCGTAACGAGCACGGCGTCCGCACCGAGCCCAGCCGCGGCTCGGAAGATCGCGCCGACATTGGTGTGGTCGACGACGTCCTCAATCACAACGATCCGGCGGGCACCCGCTATGACTTCCTCGACCGGCGCGAGTGCTGGCCGGTGCATCGCCGCAAGCGCCCCGCGGTGCAGGTTAAACCCGGTGAGTTGCTCGAGCAGTGCCGGCGCGCCGACATAGATCGGGATATCGAACGATGACAGCAGCGATTCGATATCCGGAAGCCACTGCTCCTGCACCAGGACGGAGCGGGGGCGGTGGCCGGCTGCGATGGCCCGGGTCAGCACCTTCGTTGATTCAGCAATGTAGAGGCCGCCAGCGGGTTCGCTCAGGCGACGAAGAGCCACCTCGGTGAGTCGGGAGTAGTCGGCGAGCGCTGGAAGCTCGAGGTCGTCGATGCGCACGATATGCATGGATACTCCTGCCGATGTCGATGAATCGCCAGACACTGCCAGCATTCGGAAACATATCCGAAAAATCCGTTGTTTAGTCTGGGGTAGGACGATCACACCGGGAGGAGGGCGGCGAAGATGACGAGTGCTGCGCTTCGCAACTGGTCGGGCGCAACCTCGACCGAGCTCGACAGTGCCGCCGACGCTCTGCGCGATCGTCGAGTTGCGGTTCTCACGGGGGCCGGTGTGAGCACGGATTCCGGAATTCCCGACTATCGTGGCGAGGGCGCTCCGGTGCGCAATCCCATGACCTTCCAGCAGTTCCTCAAGGATCCCGAGTACCGCAAACGATACTGGGCGGGCAGTCATCTTGGCTGGCGTCGCTTCGACGGAGCCGTGCCCAACGATGGTCACTGCGTCCTCGCCGAACTCGAGTCGGCCGGTGTCGTGAACGGAATCATCACCCAAAACGTTGACGGCCTGCACCTGCGAGCCGGATCCCAGCGCGTCGTTGACCTGCACGGCACCATGGATCGTGTTCGCTGCCTCACTTGCGGGCAGGCCTTTGCGCGAGCAGACGTCGCCGAGCGCATCGCACAGGCGAACCCCTGGCTCGATGAACCGAACTCGTTCGAGCTGGCCCCGGACGGCGACGTCGAGTTCACGCAGATTGCGGATTTCGTCACGCCGAACTGCACCGTCTGCGGTGGAATTATCAAGCCCGACATCGTCTTCTTCGGCGAATTCATCCCTACCGAGAAGTTCGCCGAAGCGAGTGCGCTCGTGCAGTCAGCCGAGGCCCTCCTCATCGTGGGTTCGTCGCTCGTCGTCAATACCGGCATCCGGTTGCTCGACCAGGCGACCAAGCGCCGCATGCCGATCGTGATAATCAATCGCGGCCTAACCAAGGGCGACGCGAGGGCGACCGTTAAGATTGACGGTGGCACCTCGGAAACGCTGACGGAACTGCGCGGGCGACTGGGCGGCTAGGGTCGACGGGGTAACATCAGCGCGCCGGTCCTCTGGCTGCGCAGCGGCCAGTCGATCGTTAAAAGGATGCCCGGATCATGACCCTGCTCTACCTCGTGCGGCACGGCGAAACCGACTGGAACCGCACCCGGCGGATTCAGGGCAGCACGGATATTCCGCTCAACGACACCGGCCGTGCACAGGCGGTGCGAACGGGAATGCTGCTCGCCCGCCGCAGCTGGGACGCAATTGCATCGAGCCCGCTGTCTCGCGCCGCCGAAACCGCGTTGCTCATTGGGCGAGCGATCGGCATCGAGAACATCGAAATAATCGATGCGATCGTCGAACGCCACTATGGCGAGGCTGAAGGACTCGACGATCACGAGCTCTTTCGCCTGTTCCCTGGCGACACACCGGTTCCCGGTCGCGAAACGCGTGAGCTGGTGGCCGCGCGGGTCATTCCCGCCCTGATCAACTTCGCGGAGCACCACGCGGGCAAGAATCTCATCGTCACAACGCACGGAGGGGTTATCCGTACCGTGCTCAACGCGGTAGCACCGGATGAGCGACGCCATCGCGGCATCCCGATCACCAACGGTTCGGTGCACAGCTTTCGACACGTCGATGGAGGGCTCGAATTAATCGCGTTCGATGACCCGATCGAAGACGACTCGGTGACGGAGGACGGCGGGGATCTCGACGACCAGAACGCGATCGAGCAGCGCGAGAGCGATCGCGGCGGCGCCTGAGTGACCGCCTCTCGAAACCGTTAGCTCGCGGTGCGTTCCGGCACGAGTCCGGTCAGCAGCTCCAACAGTCGCTGTGCGGAGATGTCCCAGCTGAACTGCGCCGCCTGCGCGCGGGCGAGCACGCTCAGACGCTTCCAGTCGGCCCTATTGTCCATCGAAAGTACGGCCATCGCAAAAGCCTCCGGGCTCTCCTGGTCGAAGTACACCGCCGCATCCCCGCCGACCTCGTGATACAGCGGAATGTCGCTGATGATGAGCGGCGTGCCCGCAACTTCCCCCTCGATCAGCGGAATGCCAAAGCCCTCATCACGACAGGCGGTGACCATGGCTGTCGCTTCGGCCAGGGCCGTCTGGTACTGCTCGTCCGTCACGCCGTTGTCGAAGACAATCGAACCGCCCGGGGCGAGGGCGCCGATGCGCGCGCGATCCTCGTCGCCGATCCTGCTGAGCAGTCTGAGAGTGTATCCGGGCAGGAGGTGCATCGCTTTAGCGAGCGTCTCGACATTTTTGTTCGCCAGGAATGTGCCCATGTAGACGAGGCTCTTGCCCGTCGGATAGCTCCGATCCGGAGCGCCGATGTCATCGATGCCCGGGCGAATGACGGTGAGCGGGCGGGCGGTGAGGTGCACCTGCCTCATCTCTCGTTCGCAGTTGTATGAACCGGTGACAACAGCATCGCCGCGATGGAGCATGACGCGTTGTGGCCAGTAGAACCAGTGCATCGCTCGCCATCCCGCGCGGATGTGCCAGTTGAACTCCGTTGGCGGCTTGCGAGTGCGATAAAACACCATGTCGTGCACCGTGAGCACGAGCTTGTACTTGCGGCCCACCGAGCCGATGCTCTGCAT
>JAYTEZ010000051.1:0-3915 GCA_043734805.1 Microbacteriaceae bacterium | reverse complement strand
TTCGGGCTCACCATCAGCGGTTCACTCTGGCTTCTGCTCCTCGTTGCGCTGGCAGACGCCGTGCTCGGAACGACACTCGGGCTGCTCGCGAGTGCGTTCGCCAGAAGCGAATTTCAGGTCGTGCAGTTCATGCCAGCCCTGGTGTTTCCCCAGGTGCTGCTCGGCGGCATCCTGCTGCCACGAGACAAGATGCCGGATGCGCTGTACGCGATCTCCGATTGGCTGCCGCTCTCGCACGCCATCGATGCCCTGAACGCGATCGCGACCAACTCTGAGGACGCCGCCTATGTGGGTCGCAAGCTGCTGATCATTGCGGCATTTGCTGTCGCTGCCATTGTGCTCGGCTCGATCAGCCTGCGACGTCGCACACTTTAACGGCGGCGGCGACGCCGCTCGTGTCAGCGCGCCGAACGCACGTAGCGCAGCAGGAGCGTACTGTCTGAAACCAACGCCTGCGCCAACTCCAGAGGACGAGCCTGGTCGAGCACGCCGGCGGTGATGCGCCGGGCATCGCCAGCCACGAGTATCGGGCTGACCGTCAGACACAGTTCGTCGACCCGATCCGCGGCCAGCAGGGAGCCGAACAGCGAAGGCCCGCCCTCGCTCAGCACCTGCCAGAGTCCACGGTGGGCGAACGCGGAAAGCATGGCGTCGATATCGAACCCGTCGCGGCCAGCAACAATGACATCCGCCACCGGTTCGAAGCGTGCGCGCTGCGCCGCCGTCGAACGCTCTGTCGTCACCACGATCGGCCGCACCGGGGCATCAGTGAAGATGCGCGACGCGGGGTCGATGAGGGGGTCGAGGCGGAGGGAACCGCTCGCAATGGCAAACACCGGATGCGCCGGACGCCCTCGCGCCATCCGCCATTCGGCGGACGCAGCGCTCACCCGCATCGGACCGTAACGCTCCGCGCGCACCGTGCCGGCACCGACCAACACGACGTCACAGAGCCGACGCAGCAGCTCGAACACCCGCTTGTCGGCGTCTGGCGAGAGCCCGCCAGAGAGACCGTCCGCGGTCGCGGCGCCGTCAACGGTCGAGACAAAGTTGACTCGCAACCACGGGCGATGGCCAACATCGAGGCTCGACATTATGTCCTCGTCGCTGATGTCCTGCGTGGGTCGCGGCCATATCCGGTCTATCGACGGCATGGTCATTCCACGTTATGCCGGGTGTAAGCCGGATCCCGCAACCCGAGAATCGCTTCCGTCATCTGCGCGGCCGCCACTGCCGCTGCCGCGTCGTGCATGCGCAGGATCCTCGCCCCCTTCATGATGCAGACGACCGCGGCGGCGAGCGAGCCCTCGAGCCGCCTGCCCTGCTCGCGATTCAGGGTCTCGCCCACGAAATCCTTGTTCGAAACGGCGACGAGCGTCGGGAGACCGATCGCCACAATTTCCTCGAGCCGTCTGGTGAGTTCGAGCGAATGCCAGGTGTTTTTGTTCAGATCGTGGCCCGGATCGATGATGAGCCGTTCGAGCGGAACGCCCGCCGCCCCGGCGCGACCGATGCGATCACGAAGGAACGCGATTACCTCAACGGTGACGTCGCCATAGTGCGGCCGCGGATGTTCGCTGCGCGGTGGGGCAAGGCTGTGGGTAAGGACGAGCGTGGCGTCGCTCTCGGCCACGACGGCGGCCATGTCCGGGTCATAAAGCCCGCTCGTGTCGTTGATGATTCCCGCTCCGGCAGCGATGCTCAGCCGGGCGACCTCGGCATTGAACGTGTCGACGGAGATCACGCAATCCGAGGCAACATGGATGGCCTCGACCAGCGGCACCACCCGGTCGATCTCCTGGTCAAGGGTGACGATGGGGCCCCGCCCGAACGGCACACCGCCGACGTCGATGAAAGCCGCCCCGCTGTTCGCCGCCGCGAGCGCGGCATCCACTGCCTTGTCCAGGGCGAAGGTCGAGCCCTTGTCGAAGAAGGAGTCCGGCGTGCGATTGACAATGGCCATGACCGCGACCTCGCGGGAGAAGTCGAAGGTGCGGCCACCAATCCGCCGCTCCACCTCAGAGACTCGCCAACGGCACGGCCTCGTTGGCGAGCTTCGCCGGCTCGACAACGTTTGCACGGCGGATGATCCCCTGCACGTCATCGTTGACGTCCCACACGTTGACGTTCATGCCGGCGACGACCCGACCGTCCGCAACCCAGAAGGCGATGAACTCGCGCTTCGCTCGGTCGCCGCGATAGACCACCGTGGCGGCGGGAGTGAGCGGCGCGTATCCGGAATACTCCATCCCGAGATCGAACTGGTCCGTGTAGAAGTAGGGAACGTCATCGAATGACGCCTCCTGCCCGAGCATCGATTTCGCCGCGATCGGCCCGCTGTGAAGCGCGTTCGCCCAGTGCTCACTGCGCATCCGCTGCTTGATCAGCGGGTGGTAGGCATTCGCGACGTCACCCGAGGCAAAAATGTCGGGTTCGCTCGTCCGCAGCGCCGCATCCACCAGGATTCCGTTGTCGACGGCCAGACCCGCGGATACCGCCAGCTCGACGTTTGGCAGAGCGCCGACGCCGATCAGCACGAGGTCCGCCGGCACGATTTCTCCTCCAGCCAGTACGACGCCGGAGGTGCGCCCGTCGGTCCCGGCAATCCCCGCCACCTCAACCGAGCGGCGCAGCACGACACCGTTCTGTTCATGCAGCTCGGCAAACATTTGGCCAAGCTCGGAGCCCAGCGCGTTCGCGAGCGGAATAGGGTCGCGCTCGAGGATCGTCACGTCATTGCCGAGCGTCCGCGCGGTTGCGGCGACCTCCATGCCGATCCAGCCGGACCCGATCAGCACGAGCTTCCTGCCGCCATCCTTTAATTCGGCATGCAGCGACTCGGAGTCGTCGATGGTGCGGAGATAGTGAACGCCGACGAGGTCGGCACCGGGGATCGACAGCAGGCGCGGCGTGGAGCCGGTCGCGAGCAGGAGCTTGTCCCAGCTGAGAAGCGCCCCACTCGAGAGGGTGATTCGGTGTGTGGCCGGGTCAAGGGCGACCACCCTGGTGTTAGTGGTCAACTCCACCCTGTTCTCGTCATACCAGGACCCTGGATGCACGAAGACCGAGTCGAGATCGTCCGTGCCGCTGAGGTATCCCTTCGACAGCGGCGGGCGGATGTACGGGCGGTGGGCCTCGACACCGATCAGCTGGATCGCCCCGTCGAAGCCTTCCGCTCGCAGTGCCTCCGCCGCCGATGCCCCGGCAAGCCCGCCCCCAATGATGATGAACTTCTGTTCTTTCGACATTCCGCCTCCAAGCGGTTCGTTGTCAATTCTGGCGTGCGGGAACGATTTTTCTGGCGCGAGTGAATAATTCGATGACTTTGGCCAGTCGTGACCGGCCAGACAGTCGATCCACCGGCACCGCAATCGCCGCCGTCACGTGGTTCTCCTCGATCTCGTTGAAACGACCATACGAGCGCTGAGATTCTTTTGTCAAGATATACTTTTTTAGAGATAACATGGCCGATGCTATTTCAGCCGTCCGGCACACAGCGCTGAGTTTGCGCGACTGCTCGTCAAGAATATACAGCAGACACACAGCTAACGCGCAGATACTGGTGCCATGAGCGATGGCCCGAAGATTCTGATTGTTGACGACGAACCGAATATCCGCGACCTGCTAACGACGAGTCTGCGTTTCGCTGGTTTTGCGGTGCGAGCGGTAGGTAATGGAGCACAGGCCATTTCGGCCGTATTGGAGGAGGAGCCGGATCTCATCATCCTCGACGTCATGTTGCCCGACATGAACGGTTTCGGCGTGACCAAGCGACTGCGGTCATCCGGTTACACCTCCCCCATTCTCTTTCTCACAGCCAAGGATGACACCGAGGACAAGATCACCGGGCTCACCGTCGGCGGTGACGACTACGTCACGAAGCCGTTCAGCCTCGACGAGATCGTTGCCCGGATC
>JAYTEZ010000050.1:0-3394 GCA_043734805.1 Microbacteriaceae bacterium | reverse complement strand
CGCGCCACGGGATCCAGCGAGGAATCTGCACGCAGAATTGGCGTCAGGATCAATCGAACCGTGGTCCTCGCCTATGTCGCGACAGCATCCCTAGCATTTTTGGGAGCTGTGATGTTGATGGCTCAGATTGGGGTTGGCGACCCCGCCCAAGGGGTCGGATACACGCTGACGAGTATCACAGCGGTAGTGTTAGGTGGCACCAGCCTTCTCGGGGGACGCGGAACGTTTGTTGGAACCCTCGTCGGTTCAATACTGCTCGTGCAAGTTCTCAATGCCACGACGTTTTTGGGGCTGTCTCAAATGTGGCAGTACATCTTCCAGGGCTTCTTGATTCTTGCGGCCGCAATTCTCTTTTCAGTTGCGCGAACCCGGAAGAGTAAGAAGACGACGGTGTGACGACTATTCGCGAGCGGTTGGGGCTTGGTTGCGTACAAAAATCGCCAGTTCGTAGTTCCCACGCGATCATGAGTAATACGACCATATTTCCGACGGTTTCCGAATCCGTTTCTGGGCGCATCGGACAGAAGGCATAGACGACATGAACAATCTCGGGTCTCGGCTCAAACACAACAGGCTCAAGTCTGGCCTGACTCTGCGCGAGCTAGCGCGCCAAGTGAACGTCTCCCCGTCATTCATCTCGCAGATCGAGAACGGCAAGTCCCAGCCTTCGGTGGCAACGCTTTACGCTTTCTCGCAGCTTCTCAATGTGTCTGTGGATGATCTCTTCGAGGGCAAGGACGACGACGATCTATCGGTACGGGCGATCGATGAGCCCGAGTCCGGCGCTGTGATCGGGCTCAAGAACCCTTCGTCGGCGTGGTTGCCCTCTGAGTACGCGAACCGCATCTCGGTCGTGCACCCCACCCATCGTTCACGCCTGCACATGGCCGCCGGAGTTGTTTGGGAGCGCCTTGCCGCGACACCGGAACACGCGGTCAACTTCATGAAGATTGTTTACGCGCCCGGCGCCACCTCGACCGACAACGGCGTAATGTCATCCCACGCTGGCTACGAATACGGGTACATCGTGCTCGGCGAGCTCGAGGTCACGATCGGCGACGAAGTGTTCAACCTGCACAGTGGCGAGTCCCTCGGCTTCGACTCGTCGATCCCGCACACCTTTCGCAACTCCGGCACTGAAGACATGCACGGAATTTGGTTCGTGCACGGCAAAGAGCGGCACATCGGCCATTAGTTCTTACTGGCGTGTCTGGATGCGACCCTCGGCCAGCGCACGTACCGCATCCTCGCGCAACTGAAACTTCTGCACCTTGCCTGACGCAGTGCGCGGAAGCTCCGGAATGAGGTACAACGCTTCCGGAAACTTCTGCTTAGCTATACCGCTCGTCGCGAGGTGGTCGGTGAGGTCAGCAAGATCGAGCGACTCTCGATCGGTCACCACTACGGCGCAGGCGCGCTCACCCATGATGTCGTCTGGGATGCCCACGATGGCGACATCCACGATTGCGACGTGGCCAATGAGCAGGTCTTCGACCTCCTTCGCCGAGATATTCTCGCCGCCACGCACGATCACGTCCCTGAGCCTGCCAACTATAGCGATCTCTCCGGTCGGCGCAATGCGTGCGAGATCGCCGGTCTTGAACCAGCCGTCTGGGGTGAAGGCCGCGATGTCGTCCTGCGGGTGGAGATAGCCGACGAATAGCTCGGGCCCGCGCACCTCAAGCTCCCCAATGCCGTTGACCTCAGACGCAAGCCTGGCCGTCGCCTCTCCGATCACGCGGCCCTCGGTCACCAACCGCACGTCGTCGCCGTCGCCCGGCCGCACGATGCACAGCGTCGGCATTTCGGTCGAACCGTAGGTGCGTGACACCGTGGTGCCCATGACCTCCCTCGCCGTCGCAACGAGTGTTGCCGGAATATCTGCCCCGCCGCACACGAATGTCTGCAGCGACGACTGGATGCCGACCCGCGCGTAGCTATCGGCAAGCCCGCGCAGGAAAGGTGTCGCTGACACGGTCGCGGTGCAGCCGTCGTGTTCGATGAGGCGAACGGCCGAATCCGGCTCCCAGCGGTCCATGAGCACAACTCTGCCGCCCAGCTGCAGTGGCATAAGCACGCCATACAGGAGGCCGGTGATGTGGGTAAGCGGTGACGGCATGAAGACGCTGTCGCCGTGCAGCCCGAAGGTCTCACTGATCGACTGCGCCTCGTAGAGCAACGTGCGGTGGGTGTGCAGCACCCCCTTCGGACGCCCGGTCGTTCCTGAGGTGTACATGAGCATCGCGACATCATCGGGATCGGCGGCTGCGAACTCACACTCGTTACCGCTGGAGTGAGCGCGGCCCGGCTCGCGCACGGTGAGCACGGATGCCTCGTGATTGACCGCCGCCAGGGCTCCGGTGATCATCGCGCCGTAGTCCAGATCCCGGTAATTCGCGGGGGCAATTACTACTTTCGGCAAACTGGTCGCGAAGATTCCCTGCAGCTCAATTCCGCGGTAGATGGGAGTGACGGGGTTAACGATTGCACCGAGCCCCCACGTAGCGTGCATTGCAGCAACGGTCTCCCACCAGTTGGGCAACTGGAGTGTGACGACATCGCCCGGTCCGACTCCGGCCTCTCTCAGGCGCGTCTGCATCGAACCGGCACGAAGGGCAATCTCGGCGAGTGTGAGCCGCGCGTCTTCGTCGACTACGTAAACCGCATCTGGATTCGCGGCAACAGCGCCAGCAAACGTTGCCTGGATTGTTTCCGTGAATGCGTGAAGCGCCTGATAGCGGTGGGGGTGCGACCTGGTCGGCCTAATCACCATGGTTGGCCCCAGCACCCGGTCGAACTTCGACACCAGAGAGAAAAATCGTGAACAACTGGTCGGCGACTTCGGCATGGCCAAGCCTGCCCCCGGGCCGGTACCACTGATAAGCCCAGTTGCACATTCCGAACAGGGCGAACGTGGCGGTGCGCGGATCCTGCCAGGCGATGAGCCCCTCCTGCATCCCGCTGAGAACAGTGTTCTCGACGAGGCCCTCGTAGCGGTCCCGCTTAATACGCGCCGAGGCACGCAGCTCGGGGGGGAGCTCACGGAAGTACTCGAAAAAAACGCGAACGTGCCCGGGCTTAGTGTGCATGAGGAAGAGCAGATCGCGGAACACGGCATGAAGCATTTCGCGGCTATCTGCGCTCTCCGCCTGGCGGGTCTCGAAGAGCGAGAGGAGGCCTTCGATCCACTCGTCGTGGATCGCGTAGAGGATCTCGTGCTTCGCCTTGAAGTAGTGGTAAACGGTCGCTTTGGCCGTGCCGATCCGGTCAGCGATCGCGGCGGTCGAAGTTCGGTGGAATCCCAACTCATCGAAGAGGTATGCCGCGGCTTCGATGATCTCGGCACGGCGCATCTCTCCAGACGCGGTGAGTGCGGGCCGCCCGGTGTCGGAGG
>JAYTEZ010000049.1:0-6729 GCA_043734805.1 Microbacteriaceae bacterium | reverse complement strand
CAACGCCTGTTCTGCCCCGTCTATGAGGGGAATATCCGGTAATGAAACGCCCCCACTTCGGGGCGCTTTCCTGCGCTGACTCCCGTATTGGCTTGTGACCGACCGACGTCGGGCATAGCGTTGAGCCAGATCGCGGCATCGGGGTGCGCGTCTCACGGGGTTCGGGGGAATCTGTAATGAAGCGTTTCGCAGTGCTGACAACGGTCCTGGCCGCAGTGCTGACCCTCGTTCTCCCCTTCATCGGCGGTGGCGGTCATTCGCTTGCCTATTCCATTTCTCAGGCCTCCGCGTCAGAGGCCGGTGTCCCGATTTTTGCGTCGTCCGTCGTCGTGACCTCAGCCCCAACCGACGCCAGCACTGCGGCATTTCCCGTGAGCAAGGCCGTGCTCGCGAGCCGGCAGGCCAGGACCGCCGCGTACCTGAAGAGCGACACAGAGCACCTCGGCCAGAAGCCGGTTCCGGTTCCGGCCCCTGTCGTTGTTCCGGTTCAGACCTCATCCGGTGGCAAGGGTGGTGGTGGCAGTACTGCGCAGCGTCGCTCGGCCGCTGTAGCAGCTGGTGTATCGTGCCCGGGCGGCGGCGGTGGCGGCGGAAGCGCACCGGGCGGAAGCGAGTCCGGTATCGGCGGAACGACGTCGGGTGACATCCAGTCCTTCTCCGCAACGTACAACGCGATCCGCGTCGCCAACTGCCTCGAGCCAGTGCCGGCGGGCAACTTCCGCTTCGACTCCTGCATGGAGCAGCGCCTGTACTGGATGGCCGAAGACCCGAGCGAGAACCCCGGCAACACCTGGGGCCACACCGGTGTACGCAGCCTCGCCCCGGACGCGAGCGGCGCATATTACTCGGATACGGTGGCTGCCAAGGGCTGCGACGGCAACCTTGCTGGCGGATCGGGTAATAGCGGCGCAACCGTCGCTCAGAAGTGGTGGGATTCGCTCGCGCACCGCGCTTCGCTGTACCGTCCGACATTCTCCGGAAGCACCGGGGGTGTCTGTATCTACTTCGCGATGACTCACGGTGGACTGCCCAGCGAAGGAGCCGGCTTCGCCCGGGCCGCTGCGCGTTGGGGCGGTTGCTGACCGAATGCTAAATTCCTCTTGGCGCCGGTGCATCCGCCCCGCCGAGAGGGAGACATGGCTGGATCAATTCGCTGGGGCATCCTCGGCACCGGTGGCATTGCCCATTTACAGACGACGGACCTGATCGGCAACGGATTCACCGTAACGGCGGTGGGGTCGCGCAGCCAGGCGTCCGCCGATGCTTTCGCGGCCGAGTTCGCAATCCCGACGGCGCACGGCAGCTACGAAGCGCTCGTGGCGGATCCCGATGTCGACGTCATCTACGTCTCGACGCCGCATCTGTTTCATGCAGCCAACGCATTGCTGGCACTGCGAGCCGGCAAGCACGTGCTGCTCGAGAAGCCGTTTACGCTGACTGCGGCCGAGGCCACAGAGGTCGTGGAAACGGCGCGGGCGAACAGGCTCGTCGTGCTCGAGGCGATGTGGACTCGTTATCTTCCACACATGCTTCGCATTCGCGAAATCATCGCCGCCGGCACCCTGGGCGATGTGCGCACCCTCATCGCCGATCACAACCAGAAGCTCTCGCGGGATCCTCAGCACCGTGTCAATAATCCCGAACTCGGTGGCGGTGCCCTGCTCGACCTCGGTATCTATCCCGTGTCATTTGCATTCGACCTGTTCGGTTTGCCGAGCACGGTTCAGGCGCTCGGCGCAAAGACCGAGACCGGCGTCGATCGCCAGACCGCCATTGTCTTCGGCTACGGCGAGGGCCAGCAGGCGCTCCTGCACGCCGCGCTCGATGCGCGCGGCCCCAGCACCGCCGTCATCATCGGCACGGAAGGCCGCATCGAGATCGACCCCGTCTGGTATGCGCCGACCACCTTCACGGTGTTCGACAGCGAGGACGCCATCATCGAGCGCTTTGAGCAGAAAATCACTCACCGCGGCATGCAGTTCCAGGCCTGGGAGCTGGAGCGCCTGATCGAGGCGGGCCAGACAGCGGGCGAGATTCTGCCGCCGGAAGAGACCGTGCAGATCATGGAAACGCTGGATGAGATCCGCCGTCAAATTGGACTGACCTACCCGGGTGAATAGCGGGATCGGCTGCGCGACACCTGCCGATTGGGGTGGTTTCGGGCTGTCCGGATATCATTGATCGGTGACTGACTCGCAGGATCCACAGCCGCACCAGCCGCCGACAGGCCAGCCGCCGACTCGCCGGGCTGCCCGTGAGGCAGAAAAGGCGAGCGGTGCCGCAGACAACACGACAATCATGCCGTCCGCACTTGCAGCGGATGCCACCCAGTTGTTGTCCGCGCCGGTAGCGACTTCGACCGCGACCTGGACTTCGGCCGCGACCTCTCGCGGCGCTGGCCGACGCGCGGCCAGCGCCGGGCTGTTCGCGACCATCGCGAAGCATCCGAATGCCTGGTTGTTTTCCGCGCTCGGGGTAGCCTTCGTGCTTCTCGCCACCGGATCGATCTTCGCTGGCGTCGCCGTCGGTTCGTCGGCATCCGCGTCGGTGGTCGTGTCAACTCCCAGCCCAACCGCGGCGCCACCTCGACCCATGCCTGCGGCGCTTGTAGCCCCGACTCACCTGCGCACCTGCTCGGTCGCGGCCCTCGCCACCGACCCCAACCTCCTCACGTTCCAGGCAAGCGTCATCAACGCCACGACGGGTGAAGTGCTGTTCGATCGTTCCGGCGCGAAACCGTCGCGAACCGCGAGCGTGCTCAAGACGCTCACTGCGGCGGCGGCACTGTCCGTGCTCGGTCCCGACTACCAGTTTTCGACCAGGGTCTACGAGGGGAGCACTCCCGGAAGCGTTGTGCTGGTCGGGGGCGGTGACCCGACGCTGAGCGCGCTCGGCTCCGGCCAGGAAAGCGTTTACGTGGGTGCTCCGCAGCTGGGCGACCTCGCGGCGCAGGTCCAGGCGAAGTGGCACCTGATCCATCCTGACCCGAGTGTGGCCGGCGGCAAACTCACCGACCTCGTGCTGGATTCGACGATGTGGGATCCGAACGACAACTGGGATCCCAGCTGGGAGCGCAGCGAGCAGACCGAGGGATACCAGCCCGAGGTCACCGCCCTGATGGTGGATGGCAGTCGCGCAAATCCGAAATCACAGGACAGTCCGCGCAGTAACGACCCCGTCGGGGATGCCGGCAAAGCCTTCGCCGCTGACCTGGGGCTCGGCGGAGGGGGAACCGTCACGACCGGTTCTGCTGTGGCTGGCAAGCAGCTTCTCGGTGAGGTCAAGTCGCGGCCAATCGGGGCACTCATCGCGTACATGCTGCCGAACTCAGACAACACCCTCGCCGAAATGCTCGCGCGGGTCACGTCGAAGGTCGCGGGAAGCGACGGTTCATCCGCGTCCCTCGCCACGGTCATCCCCGCGGCACTCCAGAAATATGGGCTCACGACGGCGGGATTGGTGATCAAGGACGGATCGGGCCTCAGCGACAACAATGCGGTACCCGCAACCTTCGTCGCCCAACTCATGGCCAAGGTGCTCGGCGGAAAAGGGAATCTCAACATCATTTACGACGCCCTGCCGATTGCGGGTAAGTCGGGCACGCTTGCCGGCCGTTTCACCGGCCCGAACGCCGTCGCGCGAGGCGCGGTGAACGCCAAAACGGGCTGGATCAAGACGGAATACTCGCTGGCCGGGATCGTGCACGCCACCGACGGAGCGTCCCTGGCGTTTGCGTTTTACGCACTCGGCGCCATCAACAAGAACACGCAGCCAGCTCTCGACACCATAACGACGGGCATCTTTGGCTGTGGCAACAACCTCTCGAATAACTGATTGGCGCCCGGCGCCGGATGTAGAAACCCTTGGGTTGAGTAGGCGCCCCGGCGCCGTATTGAAACTTAGAATGTTCGCATGACCCGAGCGCTCTTCATCATCGATGTGCAGAACGACTTCACGGAGGGCGGTGCGCTCGGAGTGGACGGCGGCGCCGCGGTCGCGGCCGGCATCTCGCGGTATCTGGCCGCGCATCCGGATCGTTACCATGAGGTCTTCGCCTCGCGTGACTGGCATGATGCCGACAACGACAACGGCGGACACTTCGCGACCGGCGAGGCTCCGAATTTCATCACGACCTGGCCGGTTCATTGCGTCAGAGACACGGCGGGTGCCGCCTACCACAGCGACCTCGATACAGCCGCGATCACCGTGCAGGTACGGAAGGGCCAGGGCAAACCGGCCTACTCGATCTTCGAGGGTGTGACCGACGACGGAGAATCGGTTCCTCAGAGGCTCGAAGAACTCAACGTGGATGAGATCGACGTTGTCGGCTTAGCGACCGACTATTGCGTCTTGGCGTCGGCACTCGACGCCGTCGCCGCCGGTCTGAAGGTTCGAGTGTTCGACGACCTGGTGGCAGGCGTCGCGCCGGAATCCAGTCACGCCGCCCTAATCACGCTCGCCGAGGCGGGCGTGACCGTCGAGCACTCCTGACATGCCTGCTTCTCTGGCTTCGGGTGGACACTCCCGCCAAAGCTCCTGCTGATCCGACGGAGCAGGGCAGTCCGCGCGATAACTAGACTCGAACCCATGAGCGATTTATCAGAATCCGAGCTGTTGGCCAAGGTGCCGAGCAAGCTTTTCATCGGCGGCGACTGGGTCGATTCTACCTCTGGCCGTGCCATCGAGGTGCAGGATCCGGCGACCGGCAAGTCGATCAAGACCATCGCTGATGCCTCTGTTGCGGATGGCGCCCGCGCCCTCGATGCGGCCGTCGCGGCCCAGGACGGCTGGGCAGCAACCGCTCCTCGCGTTCGCGGCGAGATTCTGCGCGGCGCTTTCGACCTGCTGCAGGAGCGCGCCGACGAGTTCGCTCTGCTCATGACGCTCGAGATGGGCAAGCCGCTCGCCGAGGCGCGCAGCGAGGTCGCGTACGGCGGCGAGTTCCTGCGCTGGTTCAGCGAAGAGGCGGTGCGCATCGGAGGTCACTACGGTGTGAACCCCGAAGGTACCGGCCGCATGATCGTTACCCACTTCCCGGTTGGGCCGTCGTTTCTCATCACGCCCTGGAACTTCCCGCTCGCGATGGCTACCCGCAAGATTGCGCCAGCGCTCGCCGCAGGCTGCACCGCGGTCGTGAAGCCCGCGGAACTGACACCGCTCACTACCCTTTACTTCGCGCGGCTGCTCGAGGAGTCTGGGCTTCCGAAAGGCGTACTCAACGTCATCACGACATCGACGTCGGGGGACGTGTCCGGCCCGATCATCGCGGATCCGCGATTGCGCAAACTCAGCTTCACCGGATCAACACCGGTCGGCGTCCGCCTGCTGAAGCAGGCGGCGGACAATGTGCTGCGCACCTCGATGGAACTGGGCGGCAACGCTCCATTCCTCGTGTTCGAGGATGCCGACCTCGACAAGGCTGTCGAGGGCGCGATGACCGCGAAGTTCCGCAATGTCGGGCAGGCCTGCACCGCGGCAAACCGGTTCCTGGTGCACGAGGCGGTCGCCCAGGAGTTCGCGGAACGGGTCACCGCTCGTGTCAGGAAACTCACGATCGGCCGCGGTACCGAGGAGGGTGTCGGCATCGGTCCGCTCATCAACGCCGCCGCCGTGACGAAGGCTAATGCGCTCGTGCAGGATGCGGTTTCGAAGGGCGCGACGGTGCTCACCGGCGGCTCCGCCATAGATCGCGCAGGAACTTTTTATCAGCCGACAGTGATCACGGGCGTGAACGTCGACAGCGACATCCTGCGTGAAGAAATCTTTGGGCCGGTGCTGTCGATCACCACCTTTACCGACGAGACGGATGCCGTGGCCAAAGCCAACGACACGGAGTACGGCCTGGTGAGCTACGCCTACACTCGCGACCTGGCTCGCGGCCTGCGGCTCATCGACAGCCTGCAGACCGGGATGATGGGGCTCAACGTCGGGGTCGTCTCGAACGCTGCCGCGCCCTTCGGCGGGGTCAAGCAGTCCGGTCTCGGGCGCGAGGGCGGGGCGGAAGGCATCAACGAGTACCTGGAGACGAAATACGTTCTCACGCCGAACCCGTTCGCGTGATTGCCTCCGTTTCTCGCCCGGCTTCACGGTGCCGGCTCGGCTCATCCGCACAATCGGCATGAGTTATGCCCGGCGGGAGTCGGCACGGGCCGCGGGTGAACGCGCAGGAGCGGACCGCGCAGGGGCGATCCGATGACGGTGATCGAGATCACCGATCTCGCCGATCCGCGTCTCGCCGACTACTCGCACCAGACGGATGTCGCACTCAAGAAGGCTCGCGGCACGGAGCATGGCCTCTACCTGGCCGAGTCGGCGCTCGTGCTGGAGCGGGCGCTGCGAGCGGGGCATCGGCCGCGTTCTGTGCTCGCGCTCGGCGGCACGGTGGACGAGGCGGTCGCGCTGGTCAGCGAGAACGTGCCCGTCTTTTCCGGGCCGGGAGAGCTGCTTGCCGAACTCACCGGCTACATTTTGCATCGGGGACTCATCGCCGCGATGAACCGGCCGGTTCTTCCTTCCCCGGAGTCGCTCCTCCGCACGGCGAAGCGCATCATCATTCTCGAGAATGTCGCGGACCCCACCAACGTCGGTGCGATCTTCCGCTCGGTCGGGTCGATCGGCGCGGATGCGGTGTTCGTCACCCCGCGCTGCTCAGACCCGTTCTACCGCCGCGCGATCCGAGTGAGCATGGGAGCGGTGCTGCAGGTGCCGTGGACGCGCCTCGGCAGCTGG
>JAYTEZ010000048.1:0-3450 GCA_043734805.1 Microbacteriaceae bacterium | reverse complement strand
GTCGACTTTGAACGGGCGGTGCAGTTGCTCGCCGACAAGCGCGCAAAGGGGCCGGCGAAGCCCAGAGCGAAAGCGCCAGCGAAGAAGCCAGCAGTAAAGAAGCCCGCCGTAAAGAAGCCAGCAGCGAAGAAGCCCGCCGTAAAGAAGCCCGCGGTAAAGAAGCCAGCGGTAAAGAAACCGGCAGCGCAGAAGCCAGCAGTCAGCTCTTAAGGACATGCAGGTAGACGCGTGACCGGGCTCTTCATCACCTTCGAGGGTGGTGACGGCTCGGGCAAGTCCACCCAGGCCGGATTGCTCTCCGACTGGCTCGCCGAATCGGGGCGCACGGTCACCCGCTCGCGCGAGCCCGGCGGCACAGAACTCGGCCTGCAACTCCGCGAACTCGTGCTTCACCGCCGCGGCCACATTGCGCCTCGCGCGGAGGCTCTGATCTATGCCGCAGATCGCGCGCACAATATCGCGACCAAAGTGCGCCCGGCGGTCGAGCGCGGCGAGATCGTGATCCAGGATCGCTACCTCGACTCGTCGGTTGCCTACCAGGGGGCGGGGCGCGTGCTTGACCCCGACGAGGTGCGTGGCATCTCGCTCTGGGCGACCGAGGAATTCATGCCCGATCTGACGATATTGCTCGACCTTGACGAGACGATCGGGCGCGAACGTCTGAATGTGGCGCGAACCAAATACGACCGTCTCGAGGCGGAAGAGGGCGATTTTCATGCGCGAGTGCGGGCAGGCTTTCTTCGGCTCGCGGGTGCCGAGCCCGATCGCTTCCTCGTGCTCAGCGCGACCGACCCGATCGACTCGATCGCTGCCGCTGTGCGCGCCCGCGTCGAGCCATTGCTGGTTTCAAGGTGACCGACGGGGGAGGGTGCGCCTCGAAACCCGGCGCGGATTTCAATCTGGTCGCGGGCGGATCGCTCGACCGGCTCGGTCAGCGCATCCGCTTAGGCTGAGCGAATGACCGTGTGGGATGAACTGACCGGCCAGTCCGAGGCGATCGCGATCTTCCGTGCGGCGGCCGCCGACTCGAGCCTGCGCGACGCACCCATCGGCGACGCCGCGATGACCCACTCCTGGCTCATCACGGGTCCGCCCGGTTCCGGTCGCTCGAACCTCGCCTACGCCTTCGCGACCGCGCTGCTGAGTCCCGGCACCGCGGATGGCGACGAGGCAACCCGGCGTCAGGTGGCCGCGCGCACGCATCCGGATCTTGCCGTCCTGAGCACCGAGGGCGTCATCATCAAGATGGACGACGTGCGCAAGCTCGTCTCGAGTTCGCAATTCTCGCCTTCGGTCGCCCGCTACCGTGTCATGGTGATCGAAGACGCAGATCGCATGGCGGAGCGCACCTCGAACGTGCTGCTCAAGGCACTCGAGGAGCCGCCCCCCCGTACCGTCTGGATTCTGTGCGCACCGAGCGAGGCCGACCTTATCCCGACCATTCGTTCCCGAGTGCGCACCGTGCGGCTGCGGGTTCCGGATGTCCAGGAGGTGGCCGAGCTCATCTCGCGTCGGGATGACGTCGACCTCGCAACCGCGACGCGGGCGGCGCGAGAATCCCAGAGCCACATCGGCATGGCGCATCGCCTCGCGACGAACGAGGAGGCGCGGCAAAGACGCCAGCAGACGATCGAGATCGCCCTGGGCATCCGCTCGGTCTCCGGCGCCGTCATCGCGGCGGGCAAGCTGCTCGAACTGGCCGGCGAGGACGCCAGGGCCATCACGGAGGAACGGGACGGTGAGGAGCGGGAGAGCACTCTCCGCTCGCTCGGGATCGAACCGGGAGGCACCATCCCGCCCGCGCTTCGCGCCCAGCTCCGGGGCCTCGAGGAGGACCAGAAGCGCCGCGCGACGAGGAGCCTGCGTGACGGAATCGACCGCATCATGGTTGATCTGCTCTCGCTCTATCGCGACGTGCTCCTGATGCAGCTCGGGGTGGAGTCGGAACCGATCAATCTTGCCATCTACCCGCGACTCGTCGCCGCAAGCGAGGCATCGACGGCGGCAGCGACCCTGGCGACGATGGATGCGATCGCCACTGCCCGCAAGCGCATCGACGGCAACGTCGCTCCCGCCCTGGCCCTCGAGGCCATGCTGATTTCTGCCGCTCGCTAAGGAAAAAATGCACACTCGTCCCCTGTCGGCGCGGATCGTCATCGTGGCCGCCACGCTCGCTCTCGTTCTTCTGCTCAGCGGGTGCGTCTCCTCGTTCCTCCCGAAGCCCGCGAGCAGCACGTCGACTCCGACTACAGAAAAAGTTGCCGCCGACCTTGAGCCGTTCTATCGCCAGGTGCTGACCTGGAAGAGTTGTGAAAACGGCGACTTCCAGTGCGCGACGGCGAAAGCGCCGATGGATTGGAAGAATCCGGCCACGAAGTCGATCGATCTTGCCCTCATCCGCACGACCGCATCGGGCACCAAACTCGGCTCGTTGCTGGTCAACCCGGGCGGCCCGGGGGCCTCGGGCTACGACTTCATCCGAGACAGCCTGACGTATGCGGTCGATTCGAAACTCCAGCAGAACTACGACATCGTCGGCTTCGACCCCAGAGGCGTCAACAAATCCTCCGCGGTGAAGTGCTACCAGGATTCGGCAGCCATGGATGCTTTCCTCTTCAACGTTTCGCCGAATCCGTTGGGCTCGGATGGATGGATCGCCGACCAGAAAGCGAGCAATCTCAAATTCGGCCAGGCCTGCCTCAAATTCACGGGCGATCTGCTGGGTTTCATCGACACGGTGAGCGCCGCCCGCGACCTCGATCTGCTCAGGGCCGTTCTCGGTGACAAGAAACTCAACTATCTCGGTTACTCCTACGGGACGCTGCTCGGCGCCACCTATGCCGACCTTTACCCCCAGAAGACCGGACGCCTCGTTCTCGACGGTGCTCTCGACCCGACGACGTCGAGCTTTGACGTCGGTGCGACACAGGCGAAGGGCTTCGAGAGCGCCCTGCGCGCCTACCTCGCCGACTGCAAATCCGGGAAGGATTGTCCGTTCACGGGCAGCGTGGATACCGCGATGACCACCATCCGCTCGCTGCTCGACAGTCTCGATGCGAGCCCGCTGCTCGCCAAGGACGGTCGCGAACTGAGCAGCAGCGTCATGTTCAATGCGATTATCGCGCCGCTCTACAACAGGACAACCTGGCCGGATTTGTCGCAGCTGTTCACCAGCGTGATGAAGGGCAAGGCCGACTTAGCCTTCCAGCTGGCCGACAACTACTACGGTCGCAACCCCGACGGTTCCTACAAGGACAACTCCACCGAGGCCTTCATCGCTATCAACTGCCTCGACTACGCCACGACTTCCACCTCGACCGAGGCACTGAGAGCGGATGCCGCGACGCTCAAGCAGCTCGCCCCCGTGCTTGGACCACAGCTGTCGTACGACACCTCGTGTGCCGCGTGGCCTTTCAAATCCACTCGCGATCGAGTCGCGCTCACCGCCGC
>JAYTEZ010000047.1:0-1674 GCA_043734805.1 Microbacteriaceae bacterium | reverse complement strand
GGCGTCAGCGCTGTGGTCTCCGGGTACACCGGAGGAGCCACGAATAACCCCGGCTATGACGCGGTCTGCACCGGGATGACCGGGCACGCAGAAGCGGTTGCGGTCACTTTCGACCCCGATGTCATTCCCGCCCATGTGATCCTCGACGTATTCTTCTCGCTACACGACCCTCGCCAGCTCAACCGCCAGGGCAACGACGCCGGCACACAGTATCGCTCAGCCATGTTTTACGCGGATGACGAGCAGAAGGCGCTGTTCGAGACGGCGCGCGATCGGGCATCCGAGTACTGGGACGGCGGGATCGTCACCCAGATCGAGCCGCTCGGCGACTGGTACGCGGCGGAGGACTACCATCAGGACTTTTTTGCGAAGAATCCGGGCCAGGGCTACTGCATGGCCGTCGCTGTGCCTAAGGTGAACAAGATCCGCAAGTCTTTTGCGGAATACGTCCTGGCCTCCTGAGGGCCGGGTATACGGGCCAACGCCTGTGGGGATGATAAGGAGTTCAATGATGAGCGCTGAAACGCAGAAAAAACTGACCGGACAAACCTGGGTGGCCTTTGGGCCGGCTGGGGCGGTGGGGTCGATCCACGGGGTCGAGGGTGGCTACACATTCAAGCTGATTTCGGATGTCGGCTACCGCGCGAACTATCCGAGCCTCGAGGTGGCGAAGAGCGCGCTGCACGCAAGCCTGTTGCCTGGTTCGGAGTGGCCCGAGTTCCGCGAGCACTAGTCCTTCACCTACAGGCAGGTGCTGGCCGACTCCCCATTCGGGAGGTGGCCATTGTCGCGTGAGCCGAACGACCTCCACACTGGCGTTTATGACTGACACCATCACTCTCACCGGCCTCGTGGCCACAACGCCCCGGCACCTCGTCACAGGCGAAGGACTGCCCATCACCAGCTTCAGGCTGGCCTCCACCCAGCGCCGCTTCGATCGCTCGCAGGAGCGGTGGATTGACGGTGACACAAATTGGTACACGATCACCGCATTCCGGCAGCTCGCAATAAACGTCGCGGGTTCGATCGTCAAAGGCGACCGAATCGTCACCACCGGGCGCCTGCGTATTCGCGACTGGGCGGCCGGCGAGCGTGCCGGCACGAACATCGAAGTCGACGCGGATGCGATCGGGCACGACCTCAGTTGGGGCACGTCATCCTTTACCAGAAGCATTGCCACCGCGCCGGTGGAATCCGCGGCCGCAGGAGTGACAGCGGACAGCGTGCCGGAGCAATTCCCTTCGGCCACCGCGAACGAACTCGAAACCGAGGACGGCGCGCTCGCCGAGATCGACTCGGACGCAAGCGTGCCCGTGCCGTTCTAGGGTCATCGCGGTTCCAGGGTCATCGGGGTTTGCTGGCGGGAAGCGCCCCGGTCGTCGCCCTAAACTCTTTGCGAACGGACACGACTGTGGCCGCCGGAAGGATTCGCGCGATGAGCAGGTCCCGCCCGGTGGTTGCTGCGGTTGCGGCAGTCATCGCGGCAATGGCTCTGGCGGGCTGCGTGCAGTCAGCTCCGACGCAGAAACTCGCGAAGTCGAGTGTGTCATCCGCGACGCCAACACCGGCGCAGATGACGACGGCTGACCCGACATTCTCGCCAGACGGGACTGCCAAGGCCAACAAACGCTACTTCGATTTTGTGAACAAGAAGTTGTTGGCAATGAATGGCAC
>JAYTEZ010000046.1:0-3389 GCA_043734805.1 Microbacteriaceae bacterium | reverse complement strand
CGCCCACGGGTATCCCACGAAGATGGCCGTGTCGATAACGAAGTGCGCAATCACGAGCGGCAGCACCCGCCCGTACCGCGAGTACAGCCATCCGAACAGCACCCCCATCGCGAAGTTGCCAACGAACGCGCCAAAGCCCTGATATACGTGGTAACTGCCGCGCAGTGCCGCCGCAATCAGGATGATCGGCCAGGTCTTCCAGCCGAGGTCACGCAACCGGGCAAACAGGTAGCCGATCACGATGATCTCCTCCTGTAGCCCGGCGCGCACTGCCGAGAGCACGAGGATCGGCACGGTCCACCAGTAGGTGTCGAGAGCTGAGGGCACGACGATCACGCCGATGCCGATCGCTTTGCTGCCCAGGTAGACGGCGATGCCGGGGAGGCCGATCGCCAGTGCCAGCCCAAGGCCGAGAAGCGTGTCGCGACCGGGTCGTGCGAAGTCGACCCCCAGTCGCGAAAGGTGTGGCCGAGCACTCTGCCAGAGCAGGAAAACCACGAGCGCCACCGGCACGAGGTCGAAGAAGATGGCGAGAAACTGGTAGATCAGGTCGAAGATCGGTCGGTCGCTCAGCGATCCGTTAAGGGTCGCGATCTGGCTGGAGAGTGGCTTTGTGATCGTGACGCGGTTGACTATCGACACGATCGAATAGACGGCGGATGCTCCGAGTGAGAGTCCGAGCACAATGAGGATCTCGGCAATTATCCGTCGCTGCGCGGGCACAGTCTCGGCACGGAACGCCTCGGCGGGAACCCTCATCTTCCCGGTCTGACGGCGCAGGCCGGTGTTCCGCCCGGCAAAACATGGCGGTAGCGAGCGACGAGCGAGTAGACAGCAGCGGCGACGAGCGAAAACGGTGGTGTGGCGATCAGCCAGCCGAGAAAGCGCCAGCCGAGGCCGGGCTGATGGCGCAGGAGGGCGGAGACCGCGAGGTGCCCACCATACTCGTGGCTCGCGGTCACGAGCCAGACGCGGGCGGATGCCTCGGCGCTCGTCAGCCCAAGGGAATCGAGATCGATCCACTGGTACGGCTCGGCCCGGGGCATCGCGGGAAGGGTGCGTTGCAGCCAGCCGACCGCGGTCGTGCAAAATCCGCAATCGCCATCGAAGACGAGCAGAGCCCCTTGTGAGGGATTCGACAAATCGACGGTTTGCACGCTTTCGATGTTACGCCCATGATTGCGACGGTTCGAAGTCTGGGAGGCCGCTGGATTGCAGAATTCGTGCGTAATCCCTCGCAATGACGCAACTATTCGTCAAGCAGCGCAACAATTGCCTGTGTCTATTACCTCTGTGTAACGTTTGCCCCTACAGTTTGGCGAGGAGGGCAAACCCTAACTTAGGGTTCTTGTATCTAGCGCGGTAGAACGTTCAGTATTGTGTTGCCGCTAGCTCATCTCGCACAGGAGGAAAAATGAAAATCAGACGTATTTTCGTGCCGCTTGCCGTGGCCGCGATCGCAGCACTGGCTGTGACCGGCTGCACCACTCCCGCCGCAAAGCCGCTCGCCAGCGGCGGCACCATAACAGTCGCCGAGGTCAACGAGTTGACGTCGTTCAACTCGAGCACTCCCGCAGGCAACCTCGACATCAACGCGAAGATTCTGGGCTACACCCGTTCGGCGTTCTATTACCTGGACGACAAGCTCAACATCGTTCCCGACAAGAGCTTTGGAACAATAAAGAAGCTGTCCGATAAGCCGCTGAAGGTCGAGTACACCCTCGCCAAAAACCTCAAATGGTCCGATGGCTCCGCGATCAGCGCAGATGACATGTTGCTTGCCTGGGCGATCCAGTCCGGCCACTTCAACGACTCGACCAGCGATGCGGACGGGAAGGTCACCACGGGCACCACGTACTTCGACTACTCCGGAGACACCACGGGCCTTGGCCTCACCGACTTCCCGAAAATCAGCGCAGACAATCTCTCGATGACGCTCACCTACAAGGACCCATTCGCGGACTGGAAACTGGTCAATCCAATGGATGCGCCCATCAAGGTTGTCGCCACGAAGGCCGGCACGACGGTTAAGGAACTGGTCAAGGCATTCAAGGACACTCCGCGCGGAGATGCGACTAAGCCAGCAACGCCCAATGCCACCATCAAGGCAGCTGCTGACTTCTGGAACACCGGATTCGACGCCACCTCGTTGCCAACCGACAAGAGCCTCTTCCTCTCCTCCGGTCCGATGCTGGTCAGCGCCTGGACACCGAAGCAGTCGGTCACCATGGTGAAGAATCCGAAGTACACCGGTGACCTCACGTCGAAGGTGGACAAGATCATCGTCCGGTTCATCGGCGATTCCCAGGCGCAGGTCACGGCACTCAAGAACGGGGAGGTTGACATCATCAACCCGCAGTCCTCGGCCGACACGATTGCCACGCTCAAGACGCAGACGAACGTGACCACCCTCACCGGTGATCAGTTCAGCTACGACCACCTCGACCTGTCATTCAACACGCCCGTGTTCAAGGACAAAGGTGTACGTGAAGCCTTCCTCAAGGTCGTTCCTCGCCAGCAGATTCTCGATGCCATCGTGACGCCGCAGAACCCGAATGCCAAGATCTACGACTCGCAGTTGTTCTTCCCTGGAACGGCCAACTACACAACGGCAACCAAGGCGAACGGTTCGAGTGCCTTCGACAAGGTCGACGTTGCCGGGGCCAAAACGCTCCTCAAGGGCGCGACCCCGACTGTACGGGTGCTGTACAACACGAAAAACCCGAACCGGGTTGCGGCTTTCCAGGCCCTCCAGGCATCGGCGGCCCAGGCTGGTTTCAAAATCGAGGATGGCGGGTCGCCCAAGTGGGGTTCCCTGCTCGGTACGGCCACCTACGACGCGTCCATCTTCGGCTGGATCTCGTCAGGCGTCGGTGTCGCGGGCGTTCCCCAGATCTTCTCAACGAAGGGCGGCGGCAACTACAGCGGTTACTCGAACTCCAAGGTTGACGAACTGGCAACGAAGCTCCAAATCACCCTGGACACCAAGGAGCAGGACAAGATCCAGCAGCAGATAGAAAACCTGCTGTGGGCGGATTACTACGGGGCGCCGTTGTTCGTCGCTCCCGGTGTGATGGCCTACAACAAGGACACCGTCAAGGGAGTCGTGTATTACCCGGGCCAGGCCGGTGTCGGCTGGAACTTCTGGGAATGGTCGAAGCCTGCTAAGTAGCAGTTTTCCCACCCCTGGCTAGCCGCAGATAAGTGCTGAACGCCAGGACCAATCGGTCCTGGCGTTCGGCATGCGCCTGGCGTGACACGGTCGGCGTTAGCCGCGGCTCTGCAACTATTCCACTGCTCGACAAACTATTCTTGTGCGCACGGCCGAACGTCGCCGCGTGTATCTAACGAGGTCTATATCAATGCTGACATTCATCTCGAGGCGACTT
>JAYTEZ010000045.1:0-4720 GCA_043734805.1 Microbacteriaceae bacterium | reverse complement strand
AAGGAGCCAGCAGCCTCATGACCATTGGCAGCGCGGACTATCGGGACTCCGGCCTCGAGTTTCCCGACGATTTCCTGTTCGGGTCGGCAACCGCGAGTTACCAGATCGAGGGCGCGTGGAACGAGGATGGCCCTGGCCCATCGATCTGGGACACTTTCAGTCATACCTTCGGGCCTCGTGAGCGACGGTGGCACGGGAGACGTTTCCGACGACCACTACCATCTGCTCGAGCAGGATCTCGACCTCATGAAAGGCCTGGGGCTATAGGCGTACCGATTCTCGATCTCCTGGTCGCGTATCATCCCGACGGGGTCCGGCGCGGTGAATCAACCCGGCATCGACTTCTACTCGCGTCTCGTCGACGGGCTCATCGCCCGCGGCATCCTGCCGATTGCGACCCTCTATCACTGGGACCTGCCGCAGCCGCTCGAGGATGCCGGCGGCCGGCCCAATCGCGAGACGGCGTACCGCTTCGCGGAGTATGCGGCCGTGATCGGTGCGGCGCTCGGCGATCGAGTTCACGCCTGGACGACTCTCAATGAGCCGTGGTGTTCTGCCTACCTCGGCTACGGTTCTGGCGCGCACGCGCCCGCTCGCGTCAATGGAGCGGATGCGCTCGCCGCGGTGCACCACCTGAACCTGGCGCACGGCCTCGCCATCGCCGCGCTGCGCACGGTCGTCACCAACAATCCGAAGTACTCCGTCACCCTCAACCTGCACGCGGTACGCGGTGATGGCGCGACCGGTCCCGAAGCCGCGCGACAGATCGAAGCGCTAGCGAACCGCGCGTTTACCGGACCAATGCTGCGCAGGGCACATCCGAAGGACCTGCTGGATGACACGGCTGCCGTCACCGACTGGTCATTCGTGCACCACGGCGACCTCGAACTCATCCGGCAGCCGTTCGACGTCCTCGGAGTCAATTACTATTCGACCGTGAGAGTGCGGATATGGGATGGCGTGAGCCAGCGCGCGAGCGCCGACGGACATCAGACCGCGGCCGGCTCTTCCTGGCCCGGTGCCGATCGGGTGGAGTTTCTCACCCAGGACGGGCCGTACACCGCGATGGGCTGGAACATCGCCCCCGAGGGTTTCGAGCAGGTGCTCTGGGACGTGCACACGGAGTTCCCCGACCTCCCGCTCATGATCACCGAAAACGGTGCGGCATTTGACGACGCTGTGACCGATGGAGTCGTGCACGACCCCGAGAGGATCGACTACCTGCGGCGGCACCTCACTGCGGTGCGCAGCGCAATGGCGCGCGGGGTCGACCTGCGTGGCCATCTCGTCTGGTCGCTTCTCGACAACTTCGAGTGGGCGTACGGCTTGAGCAAGCGCTTCGGCATCGTTCGGGTCGACTCTGACACTCTCGAGCGCATGGTCAAGGACAGCGGTCGCTGGTACGCCGAGCTGGTGCGCTCGCACCGCCTCCCGCAGCGGAGTGAATGACACGGGCTGGGGCGGTGCGAGGTGAACGCGGCACAGCCGACCTTAATTTGCCGGCGCGTAGCCCTCTACTGGGCCGCTGCCGAAGTAGGTAACGTGAAGGGATGACGAAAGACGCCCGCGGTGAACAGGCCGCATCCGGAAGGCCAGGCGGGCCCGAGCGGCAGGCAGCGCGAGTCACCCGGCGCTGGCCGATCTTCAGCGGTGGTGTCGCGGTGCTCCTGGTCGCGGCGCTCGGCGCCGTCATCGCCTATCGCCAAAAGAACCTGCCGTTCTCGTTCGACCTGGCCTTTATGGGCGAGCTGGTCGAGCATCGCAGCCCGTTCTGGAATGTGCCCGCATTCGTGATGAACAACCTCGGCGGCGGCGTTCTTGGCGCTGTCATCATCCCGCTGGCCATCATCGTGCTGCTGCTCCTGCTGAAGTGGCGATGGGCTGCCCTCTTTTTCGCCATCGCAACCATCGCCAGCGCCGGTCTCGTGCAGCTGCTCAAGAACCTCTATGACCGTCCTCGTCCCCGGGACATTCTGGTGACCGCGGACCTCGGTTCGTTTCCGTCAGGGCATGTCGCCAACGCGGCCACCATGGCCGTCCTGCTTGGCTTCATCCTGCAGCGCACCTGGGTCTGGATCTCCGGCGTCGCCTACACGATCGTCATGCTGCTCAGCCGCACCTACCTCGGAGCCCACTGGTTGAGCGACACGGTCGGGGCGCTGGTACTCGGAGCCGCCGTTGCCGTCATCGCGTGGGCACCGCTGGCTCATCGACTGGCGGTCGAGCACGCGCGACGGCTGGTATCCGGTGCTGGCAAACCTGCTGCTGGCGACCCAACCCGCTAATTGTGACCGATGAAAATCCTCCCGGTCGATACCCGCGGTTTAGGCTGACAACATGTCGGATGCCGCTGCACAGGTCGAAGCTGCCAGGAAACTACTCGCACAGGCGGAAGCGGCACTCGCGGCCGAGATAGCAGCTCCGGTCGTCGCACCCGTTTCGATGGGTTCGAGCGCCGCCAAGCGCCCGCTCGGGGACTCGGCGGTCGAGAGCATCCGCTCAGGCTACGCCTTCACCGGTGAAGTGCTCGAGATCGGGGCACTCGTGAACGGCGACGCGCTGCCGAACGTGCAGGTACGCATCCCGGTCGCCATGCTCAACCGACACGGCCTCGTCGCGGGCGCAACGGGAACCGGCAAGACGCGAACCCTGCAGGTACTCGCCGAGCAGCTCGCTTCGGCGGGTGTTCCGGTCTTCGCAGCCGACATCAAGGGCGACCTGTCCGGCGTCGCGACGCCGGGGGCTGAGAACCCCAAGCTCAACGACCGCACCAGGGGCATCGGCCAAAACTGGACGTCCGCATCCTTCCCGACCGAATACTTTGCCCTCGGCGGTATCGGCAGAGGCGTTCCGGTGCGGGCGACCGTCTCCGGTTTCGGTCCGCTTCTGCTCTCGAAGGTTCTCGGCCTCAACGGAACGCAGGAGTCGTCGCTTGGGCTCGTCTTTCACTACGCGGCCAAAGCCGGGCTGCCTCTGGTCGACCTCTCCGACCTGCGCGCGGTTCTCAGCTACCTCACCACCGACGACGGCAAGGTGCAGCTCAAAGACCTGGGCGGGCTCTCGGGCGCGACCGTCGGCGTCATCCTTCGCGAGCTGGTGACGTTTGCCGATCAGGGGGCGGATGTCTTCTTCGGCGAGCCGGAGATCAACACGGCCGACTTTCTGCGCACGCACTCCGACGGCCGCGGCATCATCAGCCTGCTCGAGGTACCCGGCGTTCAGGACAAACCGGCCCTCTACTCCACCTTCCTCATGTGGCTCCTCGCCGACCTGTTCAATGACCTGCCCGAGGTCGGCGACCTCGACAAACCGAAGCTCGTCTTCTTTTTCGACGAGGCCCACCTTCTCTTCAAGAATGCATCGAAGGATTTTCTCGATTCGATCACCCAGACTGTGCGCCTCATCCGGTCGAAGGGTGTCGGCATCGTGTTCGTGACGCAAACGCCGAAGGATGTGCCCGGCGATGTCCTGGCCCAGCTTGGATCGCGCATCCAGCACCAGTTGCGAGCCTTCACCCCGGATGACGCGAGGGCACTCAAGGCGACGGTCTCGACCTACCCCACCTCCGAGTACGACCTCGGCAGCGTTCTCACACAGCTCGCGACCGGCGAGGCGATCGTGACCGTCATGAACGAGAAGGGCGCGCCGACTCCGGTCGCCTGGACCCGGCTTCGCGCGCCGCAGGGATCGATGTCGCCGAGTGCACCCGAGCAAATCGACGCGACGATCGCGTCATCCGCCCTCCTCCACAAGTACGGAACGGCCATCGATAATGAGTCGGCCAAGGAGATTCTGGGCAGAAAGCTCGAGGTCGCAGCCGCGACGGCGGCCGCATCGGAGACCGCCGCTCAGCAGGCCGAGGCCGCGCGACAGCAGCAGTCAGATTACGAGCGGATGCTGCGAGAGGCGAGGGCGACCCAACCGAAAGCTCCGGGGTCGAGCACTCGCAGACGACCAACGCCCCGCAGCGAACAGAACCCGATCACCGACTTCCTCGGCTCATCCGCGGGCAAGTCCGTGATGAGCGCCGTCGTGAAAGGCATCTTCGGCACGCTGCGTCGGCGCTAGACCGAGCCGCGCCGCGAGCTGGCGCTAGGAATTTCCTTCGATGGGAAGCCCGAGCAGCAGCATGAGTCCGAGCACGATTCCTACGGCGACGACCAGCAATATCCCGATCGCGCCTACGACTAACGCCGGGCGGTTTTCGAACCAATAAGCACCGCCGGTGAAGTGTCCGAAGAACTGTTCAGAGGTCATCGGCTCGGGCGGAAGCTCGAGGGCGCCGCCGATGGCTGTGGCAACCTGGCGCATCGATTCTTCCGTCCAAAAGACGCCGCGCAAACGGAGAAGGCGAACGCCGTCCTTGTCGCGCACGAGGAGCTGGGGGAGCGTTTCGCTTGACGAACCGCTGTAGGTGAAGGCGAGCACCATAGTGTCGACCTTCGAGCGGGGAACGGATGTCGTGCGCCCGAAGAACCCGCGCTCCACAATCGACGTCGCGGTCACTGCGACGAACGTCGACCGGAATAAGAGGTAACCCTGCACGCAGAGCAGAATGCTAAACATTTCGCCAACGGCCGCGAGCGGCCACAAGCCGTTCGGCACACCGAGCGCGATGAGTGTGCCGAAAATCGGCAGCGGCACGATGAAGAGCACCAACAACCCGCTGATCATGAGGCTCTGCTTGGGGCGTATGCGCACCAGCACGGCCCGGTCGTCG
>JAYTEZ010000044.1:0-4288 GCA_043734805.1 Microbacteriaceae bacterium | reverse complement strand
CAAATCAAGTTCGCGGCGCAGCACACCACCGTTCGCATACGGCGTCGCGCTCATCCGCAGGTCGCCGTCGGGTGCCAGGTCGCTGATGAAATCGAAGGGCACACCCTGCTCATCGAAAAGTTCCTCTGGACGGTACTTCAGCATCCAGTTCTCGAGGATGCGCGTGTGTTCCTCGGTGTCCCGCGCGTTCGCGAGCGGCACCTGGTGGGCGCGCCAGGTATTTTCGACGAGCAGGCCGTCGATCTCCCGTGGACAGGTCCAGCCTTTCGGGGTTCGCAGGATGATCATCGGCCAGAGCGGCGTTCCCTCGAGTGTGCCATCGGCGGCGGCCTGCTTGATGCGAGCGATCTCGTTGAGCACCTCGTCGAGGGTTGCGGCCATGCGCTCGTGAACGCGCAGCGGGTCCTCGTCGTCGAAACCACCCGACACGATGTAGGGATTGTGGCCGTAGCCGCGCATCAGGTCGAGAAGCTGCTGTTCCGGGATGCGGGCGAGCACGGTCGGATTCGCGATCTTGTAGCCGTTGAGGTGCAGGATCGGCAACACGACGCCATCCTGTGCCGGGTCGAGAAACTTGTTGGAGTGCCAGCTCGTCGCGAGTGGCCCGGTCTCTGCTTCGCCGTCGCCGACGACGCAGGCGACGAGGAGGTCACGGTTGTCGAACGCCGCGCCATAGGCGTGCGACAGCGAGTAGCCGAGCTCGCCACCCTCGTGAATGGAACCGGGGGTCTCCGGAGCCGCGTGGCTCGGGATGCCGCCGGGGAATGAGAACTGGCGAAACAGCCGCTTCATCCCCTCCTCGGTTTTCGTGATCGGGGAGTAGACCTCGGAATAGGTGCCGTCGAGATAGGCATTCGCTACCATGCCTGGGCCTCCGTGGCCGGGACCGGTGACGTAGAGCGACGGCTGCTGTCGCTGACGGATGGCGCGATTCAAGTGCGCATAGACAAAGTTGAGCCCGGGAGTGGTGCCCCAGTGACCAAGCAGGCGCGGCTTGATGTGGTCGCGCGTGAGCGGCACCCTCAGCAGGGGGTTGTCAAGAAGGTAGATCTGCCCGATCGAGAGGTAGTTGGCGGCCCGCCACCAGGCGTCCACCTGCCGAAGAGCATCGCCCTCGAGAGTCTCGGGATCGCGCTGGATCCAGGTGTGCGTGGTGCGGATCGAACCGGACATCGTGCCTCTTCCCGTCGTTTCGTGCCACCTCGCGACACGTCGTGGTCGTCTTTCGCCAGCCTAGCCTCGGGGGCGGTCAACCCGGCATTCAACTCATGCGCGGTAGTGGACGGGCGCCACCGCCACTCCATAGGGCATGCTGGACTCCGTGACCACCAGTGCGGCGACGACGAAGCCGCGGGTGTCGTGGGGGCTGGTTCCGGCGACGGGAGTAGCGGCATCCGCTGTTCTGTTGTTTGGCGTTCAGGTGCCGATTGCCGGCTACCTGACCCTGGCGGCAAGCCTGATTGTCGCTTTCCGCGTCGACCGCGACCTGTTTCGAAGCCTGCTGCTGGTGGGGCTCGGCCTCGGCATCATCGGCACCATTTCGGTCGCCGCCAACATCAGCTACAGCAACATTCTGCTCATGGGCATTGTGCTCACCCTCTCCGTCACCGTGCCATACCTGATCGAGCGGTTCGGGTTCGAGCGGTTCGGGTTCGGGCGGTTTGAGCGGCGTGCGATCCGGTTTCCGATCAACACCGGGCACCGCTGGACTCGACTCGAACGCGCCTATCTGCCGCTCGTGCTGGTACTCGGCTACTTTATTTTGCCGTTCTATTTCATCACTTCGGGTGCCTACCGAAATTGGCCAGCCATCCATGCTCCGGATGAACTGGCTCGACTGTTCGTTGGCGTCAGCTTCGTCGGCATCTGGGACGAGATGTTCTTCATCTGCGTCGTCTTCTCGCTGCTGCGCCGCCACTTTCCGGTCTGGCAGGCAAACCTGCTGCAGGCGGTGATCTTCGTTTCGTTTCTGTGGGAGCTTGGTTACCGCAGCTGGGGACCACTGATGACGTTCCCGTTCGCGCTGCTGCAGGGCTACATCTTTACGCGCACCCGCTCGCTCACCTACGTGGTCTGTGTTCACCTGCTCTTCGACCTCGTGGTGTTTCTCGTGCTCGTGCACGCCCACAACCCGGGCTGGCTGCCGATTTTTCTGTACTGAGCCGCAGGCGGAAGCGACCGCGTTATGCGCGCAGCGCGAGCGCGAAGGGCAGCACCGCGGACGCACCGGCCTTCCGCAGCATCCGCCCGGCCACGGTGATGGTCCAGCGGCTGTCGATGAGGTCATCGACGAGCAGCACCGGCAGACCGCTCGGGACGTCGATGGCCGCGAACCGGCCCAACACCCCCGCCAGGCGATAGGCGCTGTTGCCGCCGGCCTCGCCACTCGGGCCACCGTTCGCCCAGCCGAGCGAGCCGAGATAGGGGAGTCGGCCCGCGTCGGCGAGCCCCTTCGCCACGGATTCGATGAGCAGCGGATGCCGCCGCGACGGCACGCTGACCACCGCGGCCGGGCGCTCGTCCCAGCCCCAGCCGGTCAGCACCCGCACGCAGGCCGCGATCATCGCCGGACTCGCTGGCGCATCCGGCGCGTTCACGACGAACAGGTCTCGCAGGGTGCCGCCCCAGCCCAGATCGGTGAGCCGAGCGAGCGCAAGACCCGGCGCAAGTCGCTCGCCGAGCGCGATGTTGCCGCGCATCTCGACGCCGAAACGGTCCATGCCAGCAGGCCACTGCGCGCGCGGCTCGATGACCACCCCGACTCGATCAAGGGATCCGGATGCCGCGGCCACGGCATCCGCTCTGATCGAGGTCGGATACCATCCGCCGGCGCAGCGGTCGCAGCGACCGCAGGGCACGGCCGTCCCGTCGTCGAGAGCGCGCTGCAAGAACTCCATGCGGCAGCCGTCGGTGGTCTCGTACTCGAGCATCGCCCGCTGCTCGGCCTCGCGGGCGGCGGAAATGCGCTCGTATCGCTCGGCGTCGTAGGCCCATGGCACGCCGGTTGCGATCCAGCCTCCGGACACTCGCCGCACCGCACCGTCGACGTCAAGCACCTTCAGTAGCAGCTCGAGCGGCGAGCGGCGCAGGTCGACCCGGGCCTCAAGCGCGGGCGTCGAGAGGGGAGTGCGCCCGAGCGCCGCGATCACGGCCAGCGCCTTCTCCTTCACCGGCATGGCCGAGGTGGCGAAGTAGCGCCAAATCGCCTCGTCCTCGGTGCCGGGCAGCAGCAGCACGTCAGCATTGTCGGTCGCACGGCCAGCCCGCCCGACCTGCTGGTAGTAGGCGACAGGGGAGGAGGGAGCTCCGAGATGTAGGACGAAGCCCAAATCTGGCTTGTCGAAACCCATGCCGAGCGCGCTGGTGGCGACGAGGGCCTTCACGTCATTGATCTTGAGCCGTTTCTCGAGTTGCTCGCGCTCTGCGGTATCCGTTCGACCGGTGTATGCATGTACCTCGTGACCGGCCTCGCGCAGCAGACGGGCGGTGTCTTCGGCGGCCGAGACCGTGAGCGTGTAGATGATGCCGCTTCCGGGCAGGTCGGACAGATGGGTGAGCAGCCAGGCGAGTCGAGCCTTCGAATCGGCAAGCCGCAGCACGCCAAGGCGCAGGGATGCCCGCGCCAGTGGGCCGCGAATGGTCACGACGTCGTTCGCTGCGCCCAGCTGCTCCGCGACGTCCGACACCACCCGGCTGTTCGCGGTCGCGGTCGTCGCAAGTACCGGAATGCCGGCAGGGAGCGCGGCGATCAGGTCGCGCAGACGGCGATAGTCGGGGCGGAAGTCGTGCCCCCAGTCGGAAATGCAGTGCGCCTCGTCGACGACGAGCAGCCCGGCCCGCTCGATCAGGGTCGGGAGCTGCTCATCCCGAAAAGCTGGATTGTTGAGCCGCTCGGGCGAGACCAGCAGCAGGTCGACCTCGTCGTTGTGAAGCTGGCGCAAAACGTCATCCCACTCCTCTGCATTCGACGAGTTAATGGCGACGGCGCGCACGCCCGCGCGGGCCGCGGCTGCCACCTGGTCGCGCATGAGAGCGAGCAACGGCGAGACGAGAATCGTCGGACCCGCTCCGCGCTGCCGCAGCAGGAGGGTCGCGACGAAATACACCGCAGACTTGCCCCATCCGGTGCGCTGAACGACGAGCGCATGCCGGCGCTGATCGACAAGCGTTTCGATGGCTTCGAACTGTCCGTCGTGAAAGTCGGCGTCGTCGCTCCCCACCAGGGTGCGGAGGATCGAGCGGGCGGATGCTCGGCTGTCGGTCATCCGCCCAGCTTGGCAGGGACGGC
>JAYTEZ010000043.1:0-4649 GCA_043734805.1 Microbacteriaceae bacterium | reverse complement strand
CTCTCGGGAGGCTGGCGCAATCGCGCGGCACTCGCGAAGATCCTGCTGGAAGACCCGGATGTGCTGCTGCTCGACGAGCCGACCAACTTTCTCGATGTGGCCGGCGTCGAATGGCTCGAGGCCTGGTTTCGCGGATTCCACGGGGCCGCCGTGATCGTCTCGCACGATCGCAAGTTCCTCGACGCCGTGGCCACCCGCATCATCGAGATCGAGAATTTTCACCTGCATGAGTATCCGGGCAATTTTGGTGAGTACATCATCCAGAAGCAGTTCCGCCTGAAGACGCTCGAGGCGCAATTCCAGCACGAGTCGGAGCTGCTGGCGTTCGAGGCGGAAGGGATCGCCGACCGCCGGGATGCCGCGAAGGCCGAGAGTCGCGGACTGGACAAGACGGGGCTCGATAAGCAGCTCTCGAATATCAAAAAGTCGCGTGCCCCGCGCCCGGTCGACCAGATCATCACGGAGATCTACGGCGGCCTGCATGTCAAAGACATCCTGTGCCGCATCGAGGGCCTCGGCAAGTCCTTCGGCGATAAGGTGCTGTTCGCTGGCCTGTCGTTCGAGATCCGTCGGGGCAACCGCATCGTGGTGAGCGGCGCGAACGGCAGCGGCAAGACGACATTGCTTCGCGTACTCACCGGCGAAGAGAAGGCGGATGCCGGCCAGGTCGCCTGGGCCGCCGGCACCAAGGTCGTCTCCTACAATGAGGTGCTCGCCGAACTCGACGACACCGACACGGTCACCCACGCCGTCAACGCCTACCCCGACAGCCTCGCCCTCACGGCGACGCGAAAATCGGTCGGTCGGTTCCTCGGAATGTTCCAGTTCTCGCAAGGAGACCTCAAGCAGCGCATCGGTAATCTCTCGGGAGGCCAGCGCGCCCGGGTCGCCATGGCGCAGTGCCTGCTCTCCGGCGCGTCGGTGCTGCTGCTCGATGAGCCCACCAACCACCTCGACCTGGCGAGCACCCAGGTGATGGAGCGGGCGCTCCTGCATTTCCCCGGGGCGATCGTCGTGGTGAGCCACGATCGGTTCTTCAGCGAGAAGGTCGCGAACCGGCGGATCGTGTTCGGGGCGGAAAGCGCTGCGCCGGGCGAGCTGGACGTGCGCGCGGCGTGACTGGCTGTCGGGCACAACAACTCCTGTCATCTGGGATGACTTTCCAGGTGAGGTCTTCACCACTGGGTTTCTCACCCCGCGGGCTGCGCGATCGGCTCGGGCGCGAAAGTCCTGCAGTGACAACGGCTCGACTAGAGAAAACGTCAGGAAGTCGTTTCTCATATCGGGCGCTTATCCCGTGGAGTTGAGGTTTAACAACTAGCTCCGGGCCTTCCGATTCGCCGCGCGCCGACGCCGGAGTGCCCGCCACGCTCCGGTCGACCACAGCGCCCAGACGATCAGAAGCGGCTGAAACAGCAGTCGAATGCCGCGAGAGAGGTCCGAATTGAGGCCGAATGAGTCTGTGTGCGTCACGAGCTGCGAGATATTGCCGGGAAAGACCAGCACGAAGAACGCAGCGACGACAAGACCCACCGTCGTGCGTCGTGACCGCAGCACAAGAAGCGCGGCCCCCAGCACGATTTCAACGAGTCCGGATGCGACCACAACAGTATCCGGGTTCAGCGGCACCCACACCGGCACCTGAGCCAGGAACGCTTCTCGACTCCAGGTGAGGTGGCTGACACCGGTCAGGAGGAGGAACGCGCCAAGGAGCACCCGGCCTACGGTACGAGGCACGGATGTGTGCGCTGTCTTCCGTGCGATGTCCGTCGGTCCCGCCCCTCACCGGTCAAGAATCTCCGCCCAACACCCGTCCGCGGCCCACACCGATCATCGCACCTCCACAGGTCCGACAAAGGTGAGCTCCTTGTGGGGGCAGCCGAATTTCTCGTATCCGCGGCAGTGCGCGAGGGAGAATGGCGAAGTGACCGAACTTGATCTCACGGTGCGTTGGCGCACTGGCGCGCGGCTGAACGCTCGCGCCCCCGATCCTCCGATCCAGGTACATCGGGCGGCGGAGAACACCGTCATTCTCAGGCAGAGCATCGGGGTCCATTACGAGGCGCCGTTTATCTACCTGCTCTTCGGCAACGACCGCGCGCTGCTTCTCGACACGGGGGCGACATCCGGTGTCGATACATTCCCGCTGCGCGAGACCGTCGACGCCCTGATGAACGGATGGCTCGCACGACATCCGCGAGTCGGCTACGAACTCGTCGTCGCCCACTCCCACGCGCACGGCGACCACGTTGCCGCCGACGGGCAATTCGCCGATCGGGCTTTCACCCGCGTTGTCGACCACACGGCGCAGGCGGTCGCCGGGTTTTTCGGAATCCACGATTGGCCGCGCAGCGTCGGGCATTTCGACCTCGGCGGTCGGGTGCTCGACGTGATCCCAACACCGGGTCACCATGCCTCCGCCATCACGCTTTACGATGCGATGAGCGCCGTGCTGCTCAGCGGCGACACGGTGTATCCGGGTCGCCTCTATGTGGAGGACTTCCCGGCGTTTGAGGCATCGCTGCGTACCCTCTGCGATTTCGTCGATGCACACCCGGTTACCTCGATCCTTGGCGCGCACATCGAAATGTCGACAACGCCCCGCCGGGACTTTCCGATCGGCTCACAGTGGCATCCGAATGAGGCTCCGCTTCCCCTCACTGTCGACCAGCTTCGAGCGATTCGGGATGCCGCGGCGGCCGTCGCGGATCGCCCGGGGGCGCACCGGTTTGCCCATTTCGCGCTCTGGAACGGGCCGTGCCGGAGCGCGGTCAGGTTGGAGCGCAGGCGGTTGCTCGCGTTCCGCGTCTTCGGCCGGTAGAGTTCCGCGTCATCAACAGATGCTCTCCCGACGGTGGGACGGCTTGTTCGCGCCGGCGCCGAGAGTCAGCGCGACTGGCGACGTTTTCCGATCCGAGGCTGTCCCTTGACCGCGGGAGCACGCCCCCGGCCCTTCGACGCCTTGGCCTTGCCGCCCGCCCTGGGAACGGGAGCTGTGCCGGCCTTCGGAACAGGGGCCGCCGCGCCCGCCTCGTGCTCAGCCGCATCGGCACCGTCCGTGTCCACGAACACCCTTTCGTCGCGCCCGCGCAGATCGCAGCCGCCTTCACAGGCTACGCGTAGCGTCAAGCCCCTTGGCGTTCTCGCCGAAGCGTGGTTCGCTGAAGGGGTGACCAGCATGCCGATGTTTCCGCTTGGATCCGTGCTTTTTCCGCACATGCCCTTGCCGCTTCGCGTGTTCGAGAAGCGCTACCTCGTCATGCTGTCGCGCATCCTCGGTTCGGAGCCGGCCGAGTTCGGCGTCGTGCTGATCGAACGCGGGCAGGAGGTTGGCGGGGGAGAGCAACGATTTCGCTACGGCACTGTCGCCCGGATTGTGCAGGTGAATGCGACGGAGGAGTTCGTCATGCTCGTCGCGCAGGGGGAGCGGCGATTCGAGGTGACGGAGTGGCTGGAGGAAGACCCGCATCCCCAGGCGATCGTCCGTGACCTCCCACATCTTGAGTGGACGGATGCCCTGCTCCCGCTGAAACAGCAGGCCGAGCGGGCGGTGCGCCGTGTCCTTTCGCTGGCCAGCGAGTTCACCGAGCAGCTGTGGCCCCCCGATGTGGAACTGTCCACCGACCCAACCGCCGCCGCGTGGCAACTCGCCGCGATTGCTCCCCTCGGCCCGCTTGACCAGGTTGCTCTCCTTCGATCCACGACCATGGCTGAGCTGTTGAACTCGGTGCTCGAATACACCGCGGCCGCAGAAGACTCCTTCAGCGCCCCGTGGCCTCCGCCCGCTTCTCTCAGTTGATAAGCTGACCGCACAATCGAACATCGGGCCGATCAACGCGATGCGGGAGAGCCGGGAGTCAGCGCAGTGTGACTGCGTGAAACCCGGCACCGAAGGAGCAATTCTCCCCGCCAATCTCTCAGGTACGTGTACCGCATCGAACAGGCCACTCTGAAAAGCGATTTCGCGGAGCGAAATCGGATCGAGTAGCGTGCGACGCATGCGTATCGAGATCCAGCTCCGCCCAGTCCGCCCACGGTGAAAGCCGACCGAGCCGGTCGACGAAGCTCTCAGGCCTATGACAGAGGGGGAGTTCTTAGCAGCCCAATCACGCGCGCCTGGAGAACTCTTGACCGATCACCTTTCCCCCACCGAACGACTGTCACCACTGCACCAGAAGCATCTGGATGCCGGTGCCAGCTTCACCGATTTTGTCGGCTGGCAGATGCCGGTGCGCTACTCGAGCGACCTCGCCGAGCACCACGCCGTCCGCACCGCGGCCGGGCTCTTCGACCTCTCGCACATGGCGGAGATCATCGTCACCGGTCCGGAGGCGGCGGTGGCACTGGATTTCGCGCTCGCCGGAAAGATCTCGGCCGTCGCCATCGGCCAGGCCAAGTATTCGCTCCTGCTCTCCCCGGACGGCGGGATCGTCGACGATGTCGTTGTTTATCGCACCCACGAGGATCGTTTTACCGTCGTGGCGAACGCCGGCAACCGGTTCGCGGCGGCTGGCGCGCTCGCCGCACGGGCGTCCGGCTTTGACGCGACAGTCGTCGACGAGAGCGATGAGATCGCGCTCATCGCCGTGCAAGGGCCGGCGTCCCTTGCCATCGTCGAGGCCGTCGCGTCCCTCGACCTGCCCGTCGCC
>JAYTEZ010000042.1:0-10182 GCA_043734805.1 Microbacteriaceae bacterium | reverse complement strand
GCGCCGATTCGCGCCATCATTGACGCATTTGCGTCCGCCATTGCCAAACCCGCAACTTGAAATACGCTATGAAATTAGTAGCTAATCCCGCACGGCTGTCAACGACCGACAGCACATTTGAGACCCAATTCAAGGCCAGACTGCACTGGTCGGCCGAAACCGATGACGACATTGAGCGGCGCGTTGCCGACATCCTGGCCGATGTGCGGTTGCGCGGCGATGCGGCGGTGCTCGACTACACCGCGCGCTTCGACGGCCTGAAGGCAGCGTCGGTGAGACGTGCCCTCCACGGTGGGGCGCTCCGGTTCGACTCGTTGGAATCCGCCACCCGGAACGCCTGGCTCGCGGCCAGCGCGGCAGTCGCGGCGGGACTCTAGGCTTCTCGGTCGGCACTGGATTGGGAGGTTCTTCGGGGTAACCTCGGCGCCGCCGAGCGGTCAGATGTTCAGCGTTGTGGGTAGTACACGCACGGATGCCCCCAGCCCCGAGCTGAGGAGCAGGGCGGTAATGATTCCTGCCGCGAGGATGCTGGTGAGCACAATGACCTGGAAAACGCCCGCTTCGAGCACCGAAGCTCCGCCGAAGATCGAGCCGACGAATGCCCCCGGCAGGGCGACGAGGCCGGTGGTCCTCGTCTGGTCGGTGGTGGGCACCAGGGCATTGAATACCGCACGCGTGCCCAGATCCCGCACGGACTGTCGTGTCGTCGCGCCGAGGGAGAGCCAGGCCTCAACCTCGTCCCGGCGGCTGACCAGCGCCTCCCTGAAGTGTCGTCCGGTGAGCGTGGCGACGCTCATCGCACCGCCGATGACGATGCCGCCGAGGGCGAGCAGATAGCGGCCGGAGAAGGCAACCGCGCCGGTCGGAAAGACGACGAGCATGGGGACGGCGATGCCGGCCGCGAGCGCACCGGCGATGAGCACGATATCTCTCCGGCTCTGAGCAATGCGCCGGCCGACCGTGTAGACAGCCGCCCCGAACATCACGGTAAGGGCAAGGGCGACCCAGCGGGCATCCGAAATGATGCCGCTGAGGATGAAGGTCAGCAGGGCCAGCTGCAGTATGGCCCTGGCAATGGCCCAGAGCGGATCCCAGGGCCGCGGGATGCGGCGAGCGAGCAAAAGCCCCGTCGTGACAGCAACGAGCAGACCAACGGCGATCAGTGTCGGCAAGAGGTTCACTGTGCCATTGTCTCCCGGGCGGTGTGGTTGCCAGCGCACCGTTTCCAGAATGAGGTTGCTGAGAACGGTGGTCATTCCCGACTAGCAGGAATGCTGGCATCGATCATGTCCTGTTCCTAGAGTGGACCTAATGAGCGCATCACAGGGGCACGACGGCCACACCCACGCCCACTCGCACGGACTGGCTGGCGATGCCGGTCGCGCCAATCGATCGCGCCTCGTAATCGCGATCTGCATTGTTTCGGTCGTGCTCGTGGTCGAGATCATCGGCAGTATCCTTTCCGGTTCCCTGGCCTTGTTCGCGGATGCCGGGCACATGTTGTCGGATCTCACCGGACTCCTGGTCGCGCTCGTGGCAACGATCATGGCTGTGCGACCCCCGACGGATGCCCAGACCTTCGGGCTCCGCAGGGCCGAGGTGTTCGGGGCGCTGGTGAATGGACTGATTCTGCTCGCGGTTGTGGGTTTCATCGCCGTCGAAGCGATCGCCCGACTTCTCGAACCTTCCACCGGCGGCGTGCAGGCGCCGCTCATGCTCATAGTCGCGGTGATCGGCGCCGTTGCGAACACGGCAAGCCTGCTCGTGCTTCGCGGTGGAGCCAAGGACTCGATCAATATGCGCGGGGCATACCTTGAGGTGCTCGGTGATCTCGTCGGGTCGATTGCGGTGATCGTGGCCGCAGTCGTCATCCTGGTTACCGGATTCGAGCGAGCAGATGCGATCGCCTCGCTTGCGATTTCCGCCCTGATTCTGCCGCGCGCACTTGGCCTGCTTCGGGACGTGTTTCGCGTGCTCAGCCAGGGCACGCCGAGGGGCACGGATATAGCGCTCATTCGTGAGCATGTGCTCGCGGAAGAGGGGGTAGTCTCCATTCACGATGTGCACGTCTGGTCGATCACGCCGGGTGCGAACGTATTCTCAGCGCACGTTGTTGTCGACGGACCCGTCTTCAGCGACAACCGCACGGGTCAGCTCCTCGATGCCCTGAACGACTGTCTTGCGGAACACTTCGATGTCGAGCACTCGACGTTCCAGCTCGAGCCCGAAGAGCACGCGCACCACGAGGTCGAGCAGCACCGCTGAAGCGCCTGCCGCGCGGGGCTCCCGGACCCACGAGAAAGGGGCCCTCGCACACGCGAGAGCCCCGGATCCAACGGGAGGGTTACTTCTGAAGCACGAGCTGCAGGTCGAGCGTGATGGTGACGATGTCGCCGAGAGTGAACCCGCCAGCTTCGAGGGCGTTGTTCCAGCTCACGCCGAAGTCCTGACGGTTGATCTTCGCGGTCGCGGTCGCGCCCGCCTTGGTCTGGCCATAACCGTCGGTGACGATGCCGCCGAACGTGCCCGTGAGGGTCACCGGCTTCGTGACGCCGCGAAGGGTCAGGGGTCCCTCGACCGTGAAGTCGTCACCGTCGGCAACAATGCTGGTCGAAACGAAAGTCATGCTGGGGTGCGCTTCGGCGAGGAAGAAGTCACTCGTGCGGAGGTGGTTGTCGCGGTCCTTCTGATTGGTGTTCACCGAGGCAACGTCGATGACGGCTTCGATGGTGCTGTTTTTCGGGTCCTCGGCGGTCACGATGGTGACGTCGAAGGTCTCGAAGGTGCCGCGGACCTTGCTGATGGCGAGGTGCTTGACGGTGAATGAGACTTCGGAGTGGGCGGGGTCGAGCTTCCAGGTGCCGGTGATGTAGTCGGAATGGGTGTCAATTTGGTTGGTCATAGTTCTATGCAAGCGCATGAAGCTGTGAACTATTCCGAGTTTGGGTGACGTGTCACAAAAATGTACGCGATGTTACGTTGTGGCTACCCGGTGAGGCTCAGGAAGGCCGTTGCGTCGGGGATACCGTTTTAGCCGGGTCTCGATCGGCGAGGTGACCGATCACCGAGTCGATGTTCGCGAGCACGTCGGAGGAGAGCACGACTCCCGCCGCTTTCACGTTCGAAACGATCTGCTCCGGCCGCGAGGCACCGATGATCGCGGATGCGACGTTCGGGTTCTGCAGCACCCACGCGATGGCGAGCTGGGCGAGGTCGAGCCCAAGCTCGTTCGCGATCGGCAACAGGTTCTGCACGGCGGTGAGCACGTCATCCGAGAGAAAACGCTTGATCGTGTCCTGGCCACCCTTGGTGTCGGTGGCTCGTGAGCCCTTCGGAAGCGGAGCGCCCGGCAAATACTTGCCGGTGAGTGCGCCCTGCGCGACCGGCGACCAGACGATCTGCGAGATCCCGAGTTCGACCGAGGCGGGAACGACTTCGGCGTCGATGACGCGCCAGAGCATCGAATACTGCGGCTGATTGGAGATCAGCTGGATGCCAAGCTGCTTCGCGAGGGAATGGCCGGCCCGCAGCTGCTCGGCGTTCCACTCCGATACTCCGATATAGAGGGCCTTGCCCTGGCGGACGACGTCAGCGAACGCCTGCATCGTCTCTTCGAGGGGCGTTTCCGCGTCATAGCGGTGCGCCTGGTAGAGGTCGACATAGTCGGTCTTGAGGCGCCGAAGCGAGCCGTCGATCGCCTCGAGAATGTGCTTGCGCGAGAGTCCGCTGTCGTTGTGGCCCCGGGGCCCGGTGGGCCAATACACCTTGGTGAAGATCTCGAGCGACTCACGGCGCTCACCCTTGAGTGCTTTGCCGAGTATCTTCTCCGCGCCGGTATTGGCGTAGACATCCGCGGTGTCGAAGCTTGTGATTCCGACCTCGATCGCGGTCTTGACGCACTTGACCGCAATGTCGTTTTCCACCTGAGAGGCATGGGTCAGCCAGTTGCCATAGGTGAGTTCCGAGACCTTGAGGCCGCTGTTTCCGAGATTCCTGAATTCCATGGCCTCAACGCTACCCGCTCCTGGCTGTGACGATCGTGATCGCGGTAGCCTCGAGGCATGGCCAGGTACGTTGCACTCCTGCGCGGCATCAACGTCGGATCCGCGAAGGCGATGTCCATGGTCGAACTCGCGAAGGTCTTCGAACGACTCGGCTTCGCCGACGTAAAGACGGTGCTCAGGAGCGGCAACGTCGTGTTCGGCTCGAGCGGCGCGCTGACGGTCGATGCCACGACATCCATCGAAGCCGCCATCCTGTCGGCAACGGGCGTTCAGTCCAGCGTGCTCCTGCTCACCGGCGCAGAATTCGCGGCCGTCGCAGCGACCAACCCCCTTCTCGATGTTGCGATCGACGGTTCGAAAAGCTTCGTAACGTTTGTTTCCTCCCTTCCGCCGACACTCGAAGTGCCGGATGCCGCGGCGCTTGCCCCCGAAATCCTCGCGGTCGGCACGGCCGCCGTCTACCAGTGGATGCCGCACGGCAGCCTGCAGACCAGGGTGCCAAAATCCTTCTGGAAACAGTTCGATACCCCGGTCACCGCTCGCAACTGGAACACGGTGCTGAAGCTCCTGACGCTGCTCTCGGGCTGACATTTCTTGTCGTCGCGCGCGGTCGTGGAACGCGCGATCATCCGTCGGACCGTGGCAGTCAGAACTTCCGGGGGAACGGGAGCGGCTTGCCTATTCGCGCGAGCGGGAATCAGAAGGGTCAGAGGGATCACCGCGCCAGGGAGATCGATCGGAGCGAAATCGACGCTATGTTTAGTGCGATGATCACTTCCAGCCCGACGGTTTCGATCGTCATACCCGCCTACAACGAGGAATCAACGATTCGTCCGTGCCTCGTTGCGGCAGTGCTTCAGACGGTGGCTGCGAGCGAAATCATCGTTGTCGACAACAAATCGACGGATGCCACGGGGGACGTCGTGCGCGCGGTGCAGGCCGAGTTTCCGGACGCCCCAATCCTCTACCTGCAGCAGAACGAGGAACAGGGCCTCGTCCCGACACGCAACTTCGGACTCGACCGGGCGCAGGGCGAGGTAATCGGCCGCATCGACGCCGACTCGATCCTCGAACCGAACTGGGTCGAGGAAGTGCAGAAGGCGTTCCTGGACCTCGGGGTCGCGGCAGCGACCGGGCCGGTGCTCTACTACGATATGCCGCTTCGCCGATTCGGGCTCAAGGCCGATGACACGGTGCGCCAGCTCATCCTCAAGCTGACCCGCGAATACCATTTCCTCTTTGGCAGCAACATGGCCCTTCGTCGGGATGCGTGGCAGAGCATCCGGACCGAAGTCTGTCGCGACGAAGACGATGAACTGCATGAAGACATCGATCTCTCGGTGCATCTCGCCAGGAACCACTTTCGGGTGGCCTACGTTCCGACCATGGTGAGCGGGATGTCCGCGCGCCGACTCGAAGACTCGCCACGGGACTACGCATACTACGCGCTACGTTTCGAGCGAACATACGCGCGCCACGGCATCCGCAACCCGGCCCTTCGCGCCCCCATGTGGGTGTTTCTCGCGATCTACCCCGTGGCGAAAGCGATGCGGGCGATACGCCAGTATCGGGAACTCGCCCAGGGAAGAGCCACCCGCGAATTATGAGTGTCGAGTCGGCTGTGCAGGGCTCGTACCGGATGCCGTTCCCAGCGACAAGGGATAACGTCGGAGGGTGACCAGCTGTGCCGCGCCCTTCAAATCGCGAATTCTTTCCGCGTTCACCGGTGACCAGGGCGGGCGCCCTGAGTGGGTGAGCCAGATCGAGGAGGGCGAGGACGCGGGTTTTTTCGGCGTTGGCTCGGCGGCCTGGGCTGTGCACGGTGGAATGCCCACCCTGGTTGCGGGAATCCGGGCGCTCCTGATGCAGACGCTGCATCCCGGCGCGATGGCCGGGGTGCACGACTGGTCCCGCTACAGGGAAGACCCGCTCGGGCGACTATCGGGGACCATCCAGTGGCTCATCGGCGTGACCTTCTCCGACACGGCAATGGCGATCCGGGAGTCGAATCGGGTCGGTCATTTCCATGATCGGGTAACCGGTGTTTACCTGGATGCAGATGGTGTCGAGCGACCGTACGCGGCGGGAGATCCGGAACTCCTCTCCTGGGTGCACGTGGTGTTTACGGATGCTTTTCTCGGGACGCACCTCGTCTGGGGTGGACCGATCCCGGGGGGTGCCGACCAGTACGTTCGCGAATGGACGAAGGCCGGTGAGCTGGTGGGGGTGATCGATCCACCCGCGTCCGAGGCTGACCTGAGGTCGCAACTCGATGCGTTCCGCACCGCCGGCATCCTTAAGAGTGACGAGCGCGTTGCCGAGGCCGTGCGGTTCATTCGCAACCCGGGACTCGCGAAGGGCATGATGCCCGCCTATCGCATCCTCTTCGGGGGCGCAGTCGCCTCCATCCGACCCGAGTACCGCGCACTGCTCGGGTTGCGACGACCGTGGTGGCCAGCGATCACCGCCACCCGCCTGGTGCTCGTGGTCGTTGGCATGGTCCTCGGCAGGAGCTCGACCAGCGAAGTCGCCGCTCGTCGGCGGCTGGTGCGCCTTGGGCTGCTCTGAGGAGTTGGGCTGCGCTGCGGCTCGGATGTCCGTCGCAGCGGGTAGATTTCCACTGACATGAGCAAGCAGGATGGAAGCAACCGACAGGTCAGCGCGACTTCCGTTGACAGCAGCACCGCCACGATCCTGCACGTCGACCTCGACGCCTTTTTCGCCTCCGTCGAGTTGCTCGATCGTCCGGAGATCGCCCACCTGCCGGTTGTCGTTGCCGGTCGGTCAGCACGGTCGGTCGTGACCGCGGCGAACTACCCGGCGCGCAAATTCGGAGTGCGATCAGCGATCCCCCTGTCGCAGGCGCTGCGCCTGTGCCCGAAGGCGATCGTGCTCGAGCCACACTTTGAGAAGTACCGGCACTATTCACACCAGGTCATGGAGATTTTCGACGACGTTACCCCTCTCGTCGAACGGCTCGGAATCGACGAGGCCTTTCTCGACGTGTCCGGCGCGCGGGGCCTGCTCGGTTCGCCGGCCGAGGTGGGCTCACTCATTCGCCGACGCGTGCAGGAGGAGACGCGACTCACCTGTTCGGTGGGAGCGGCGTCGACGAAGTTTGTCGCGAAACTCGCGTCCGGGCGCGCGAAGCCCGACGGTCTGCTCGTCGTGCCAGCGGACGAAGCACTCGCCTTCCTGCATCCGCTGCCGGTGAGTGCGCTCTGGGGCGTTGGCGCGGTCACCGAGGATGCGCTTATCCGCCGCGGTCTGCGCACGATCGGCGACATCTCCCGCAGCCCCCTCGCGGTGTTGCGGAGGGCCGTCGGGGACGCATCCGGCCGGAAGCTCTACGATCTTGCGAACGGCATCGATCCGCGTGTGGTGACCCCGGGAGCCGAGGAGAAGAGCGTCGGCCATGAGGTGACTTTCGAGGTCGACACGGTGAACGCCGATGAGCTTCGTCGCGAATTACTTCGGCAGGCGAATGCGGTCGCGGTGCGCCTTCGCACGGCGGGCTGGGTGGGGCGAAGGGTCGTGCTCAAGCTTCGCTACGCCGACTTCAGCACGATCACGCGCTCCCGCACGATCGCCGAGCCGACCGACGTCGGCCGACGTCTCTACGAGGAGGTGCGCGGGTTGTATGAGTCGCTCGGTTCCCATGCACCTGTGCGGTTGATCGGGGTGCGCATGGAGCAGCTGAGCCTCGGTGACAGCCAGCAGCGTGGACTGTGGGATGCGGATGATGCCTGGCGCGAGGCCGAGGACACCATCGATGCGGTGAGCGCGCGCTTCGGTCGCGGAATGCTGCGACCGGCGTCACTCCTGAAGGCGACGGCGCCGCTCGGCGACCCGCGCAATTTGCCGCGCCAGGACTGAAAGGCAACGACAAATGCGGGCATCAACGGCAACGGGAACCTCATTGTCGGGCGGTGATGGTGCGGTCGAATTGCTCTGCCGCATCCGGAGGGCTGATCGCCCGGTCGTGCTGATCGACGGTGGTTCGGGCTCCGGCAAGACGACGCTCGCCGTGGCGCTGGCTCCCGTCCTCGGCGCCCAGCTCGTGCGACTTGATGACGTCTATCCGGGATGGGATGGCCTCGAGGCTGGCAGCGTTCACGTGCACGATTCGGTACTGACGCCGACGCCGCGGTGGCGGCGCTGGGACTGGATCGCGGATGCGCCGGGGGAGTGGCACACACTCGATCCGGCGCGATCGGTCGTTGTCGAAGGCTCCGGCAGCCTCAGCCGGACGAATCGCGCGCTCGCCACCTTCGGCATCTGGGTCGAGCTTGATGCACCCACCCGCAAGGTTCGGGCGCTCGAGCGAGACGGTGTCAGCTACGCCCCGTACTGGGATCGCTGGGCCGCCCAGGAGGCCCGGTTTTCCGCTCGGGAGCAACCAAGGGAGCTGGCCGACGTCGTGCTTCAGGATGATGACGTCATGAGTCTTATTGCACAGCTGTCCGCGCCCCCGCTGGGCTAGCGTCGTAGTCATGTCATCGCCGTTCATCACCGGTATCGAACTGTCCGCCGCGCTCGCCGCGGCAACACCACCGGTCGTCCTCGACGCGAGCCTCGTGCTCCTCCCCGCGAAGTTTGACGGCGACTACCAGCGAAAGTCCGGCCACCCGCGCTGGCTTGACTCCCACATTCCCGGCTCTCTGCACGTCGATGTTTCGACCCAGTTCTCTGACCCATCCGCGACGCTGCACTACACGCACCCCGAGCCACAGGCGATCGCCGATGAACTCGCGCGACTCGGGGTCTCGCGTGACAGCACCGTCGTCGTCTACGACACGACCGGTGGCTTGTTCGCGGCGCGCCTGTGGTACCTGTTCACCTGGATCGGCGTGAACGCGCGCGTGCTCGACGGTGGGCTCACGGCCTGGACGTCAGCTGGCAACGCGGTCGAAACTGGGGAGTCGGCGGCGCCCGCCCCCGTTGCTGGCTGGTCGGCATCCGCCGTTCGCGACGCCTGGGTGACTCAGCAGGAGCTCGCGGGTCGATCAGCTTCGGATGCCCGTCCGCTCGTGTGTGGACTGCCGGCGGGCAGCTTCACCGGCGCCGACCCCTCGAGGTACTCGCGTCGGGGCAGGATTCCGGGCAGCGTCAACGTGCCATCCCGCGACCTGTTCGCCGCCGACGGGACGGTGAAGGGTGTGAAAGTTTTGCGCGACGCGTATATCAGCCAGGGCGTTACAGGCGACGACGAGGTGCTGCTCTACTGTGGCGGAGGCATCTCGGCCTCGGCCAACGCGCTCACGCTGGCCGAGCTCGGCGTCACCGCCGTTCGCATCTACGACGGTTCCCTTGAGGAGTGGTCGGCGAACGATTCGCTGCCACTTGCTGTCGGCTGAGCAGCTGGCGACCGACCGACGCCGGTAAGCAGCTCAGCGGCAGTCACATTGCGCGCTGAAACGCAGTGCGTTCTGAGCACATTGCGCCCCGAAAACGCAGGAGATTCACCACCAAACGCTCCGCTAACGCAAGGGTGACCGGTTTGGTGGTGAATCTCCTGCGTTTTCGGGGGGAGGATCGGATTCCTCCGTGCGGCTCTCCGCCAACCGCTCGCCGTCGGCTGAAGCACCAGCGCGAACCGGGCCCTAACCCCAGCCGAGGTCGTGAAGCTCGTTGTCATCGATCCCGTAGAAGTGCGCGATCTCGTGCACGAGGGTGACGTGGATCTGGTCTTTCAGCTCAGCGAGGTCGGCCGAAATTTCGAGCAAAGGCTCCCGGTAGATCACGATGCGATCGGGCAGCTCGCCGAATCCGTAGTTTCCGCGCTCGGTGAGCGCGACACCCTCGTACAGTCCGAGCAGGTCGAGCGAGCCATCCTCCGGTCGATCCTCGGTCACGAACACGAGGTTTTCCAGTCCATCGACCATATCGTCGGGCAGCAGATCCAGCTCGTCGACGACGAGTTTCTCGAACTCTTCGGCGTTCAGCGCAAGCATCACGCGTCCAGGCAGCTGACAAGTGAACCCTGAACGAACCCCAGCCAGTCGTAGAGGTCGAGAAGCACCGGATCTTCCGACCCGCGATCGCTGTCCTGTTCGATGCCGAGACGGCTCGCGATGGTGAGGCGGATGTCCGTAAGCGTGCGAATCCACGCCTGCGCCGCCTGCGCATCGAGCTTCACTGTCGTCGCGGCGCTCGCAGCGGCAGCGCTGGCCAGGCC
>JAYTEZ010000041.1:0-2242 GCA_043734805.1 Microbacteriaceae bacterium | reverse complement strand
CTAGCCCGGATCCGAAATACTGAGCACGATCTTGCCGCGGGTGTGGCCGCCTTCCAGCGCGGTGTGCGCATCCGCGACGCGCTCGAGGTCGAACACGCTTTCGACGGTGACATGAATGTCTCCGGATTCGAGCAGGCGCCCGATGATCGCCAGCGTCGAACCATCGGGCGCCACCTTGTAGCCGGTGGCGCGGATGCTGGCGGCCGCGGCATCCGCGATCAGCGTCGGCCAGCTGCCGGTCGGTGCATTGACCAGCAGGCCCCCGGGTCGTAGCACGGAGAGCGAGCGTGTGCCTGTGTTGTCATGCACGTTGCCGATCAGGTCGATCACGACGTCGACGCCTCTGACGATTTCATCAAAGCGGGTGGCGGTGTAGTCGATGACCTCGGCCGCTCCGAGTTCGCGCAGCCAGCTCGCGTTGCGCTGCGAGGCGGTTGCGATCACGTGGGCTCCGAAAAAGGCGGCGAACTGCACGGCGAAGTGACCGACACCGCCAGCCGCGGCGTGAATGAGCATCCGCTGACCTTCGTGGGCTTTGGCGACATCCACGACCATGCCCCAGGCGGTCAAAGCAGCCAGTGGAACGCCAGCCGCCTCGATGTGGGAGAGGCTAGACGGTTTGCGCGTGAGGCACATGGAAGGTACGGTCACGTATTCGGCGTAAGTGCCGGACATCCGCGGCACGGGGACCATGCCGAAGACCTCGTCGCCGGGCTTGAACTGGTGGGCCTCGTACGGGCTCTCGACGACGACGCCGCTGAAGTCCGCGCCGAGGATCGCCGGATAGTTCGCGATGGCCGCCGAGACTCCTTTGCCGGCGCGCGTCTTGGCATCGATCGGGTTGACGCCGGCGGCGATGACTCTGACCAGAACCTCCGAATTGATCTTCCTCGGAATTGGCATCTCGGACAGGGTGAACACCTCAGGGCCCCCTGTGGCTGCGATCACCATCGCTCGCATTGTGGTCATGATCACAGTAAAGCCGTTCAATGATTCGTCGATGTTACAGCGGAGTCAATTGGAGACAAACAACCCGACGCTCTAACATGGCAGGAATGACTCGAGACAGCCAGGTTCGCGGCCGACGCGTGCACCTTGAACTCCTGGGGACCGTTCTGGGTGTGGTCTGCGTACTCGCCGCTCTTACTATCATCTGGATCGCGCGAGCCTCCGAAGCACGCGACAGGTACGTGAGCGAACTCGGCGCACAGGGCGAACCGACCGCGAAGTGGTTCCAAGCTGCGCTGCTGCTGATCGTCGCAGGCGGGAGCTTCATCGCGTACGCGGGTCGCGGCATCCGTTCCCGGCTCCCCATCCTTCGAGCGTGGTCGCCCGCGACTTCGCTCTGGATCGGGTGCGGGTTCTTCCTCGTTGCATCGCAGGTGACCTGCACATCCGGATGTCCGCTTCCGGTGGGTGCCGGCTTCACCTGGCAGGACTTCATTCACACCCTCGTTGCCGTCCTCGCCTTCGCCGCTGCCTGTTGGGCGATGCTGCAGACCTCATTCGCACAGGGACACAAGGCACTCGCCCGACTCTCTCTAGCCACCGGGATCGCCGTTGCGCTCGTTGCCGGGACCGGCGGAATCTTCTCTCTCGCGCGATTCGAGGCGAACTTCGGTAGCCGCCTCGAACTTGTCGCGACAACGATCGCCCTCGGTTGGCTGCTCATCCTCGGTGTGGTTATCGCCTCACGCCTGGCGACCGGCCGCGCGGTCGAAGACACCGGTCTCGTACTGCTCGTCCGCCGACCGCTCGGGTCGCCGACGGATGCTGCCGAAGACCCCCCATCACGCGCGGGCAGCCTCACCGGGGCCGATGTCGTGAGGCGCTAGCGACGGCGCTCGTGGCTGACGAGCTCGAGCACACGATTCGCGAGCTGCACGAGCAGGTAGATCTGGTTCTCGTCGCGATCGATCCAGCGACATTCCGGCTCGGCGTTGGTGGGCACAAAGTTGTCGTGCTGCTCCCACACCAGGAGGGTGCGTTCGGCGCCGAGCACATACTGCTGCCACCAGACCTGGCGGAGGTAGGAGCGTGGGATGGACCGCCAGAGCGACTTTGTGGTCTTGATCTCGGCGAGTTCGAGGCTGCCGGATGTCGAGACGGCGACTCCATCGGGCGTCGCGAGATGGTCGGTCTGCCCGGCCGCGTGAAAGAGGGCGTCGCTCGGCACGATGCCGTAGCGGGCCTCCACCCAGCGGGCGATCTCCGGTTCGCGGGCACGTCCGTGATCGGTGTA
>JAYTEZ010000040.1:0-3179 GCA_043734805.1 Microbacteriaceae bacterium | reverse complement strand
TCCGGGACGCCGATCAAGGCCTCGGATGTCACCCTCGGCTCCGTCTTCCACGTCATTCCCGAGGGACTCAACGACAAAGAAGACCGCCTCGAGCAGAAGGCGAAGGCAGCGGTGATGCTCATCCGCCTCAAGCCGGAAGATCTTCACGAGCTGCCGGACCGGAAGACCTGGTCGTATAACGGAATCGTCGCATACTCGAAGATCTGCACGCATGTCGGGTGCCCCGTCGCCCTCTACGAACAGCAGACCCACCACCTGCTCTGCCCGTGTCACTCATCGACATTCGACGTGACCCGCCACTGTGAGGTCATCTTCGGCCCCGCAAAGCGCCCGCTGCCGCAGCTTCCCATCGCCGTCGACTCCGAGGGCTACCTCGTCGCCCAGAGCGACTTCCACGAACCCGTCGGTCCAAGCTTCTGGGAGCGATCATGACTGTCTCTGCAACCCGACCAGCCACCACTCCCGCAGCGGACGGCCCCGCTGCCGTAGCTCCGAGCCGCGGCTCCCGCTTCACCGGCGCGGCGGCAAACTACATCGATGAGCGCACGAGCATCTCGGGACTCGTCAAAGAACTCGGCCGCAAAATCTTCCCCGACCACTGGTCGTTCATGCTTGGTGAGGTCGCTCTCTACAGCTTCGTCGTCATCCTCCTGTCGGGAACCTTCCTGACGTTCTTCTTCCACCCGTCGATGACCGAAGTTATTTACAACGGCTCGTACCCTCCTCTCAAGGGAGTGCAGATGTCCGCGGCGTACTCCTCGACGCTCAACATCTCGTTCGACATTCGCGGTGGCCTGCTGTTCCGTCAGATCCACCACTGGGCGGCGCTGCTATTTGTTGCCGCCATCGGCCTGCACATGCTGCGCGTCTTCTTCACGGGTGCCTTCCGCAAGCCGCGTGAGATCAACTGGTTCATCGGCTTCATTCTCTTCATCCTCGCGATGGCCGAGGGCTTCACCGGCTACTCGCTCCCGGATGACCTGCTCTCCGGCAACGGCCTTCGCATCATCGACGGTCTCGTCAAGGGCATTCCGGTGATAGGCACCTGGACCTCCTACCTGCTGTTCGGTGGTGAGTTTCCGGGAACGACTGTCGTCCCAGTCTTCTTCTCGGTACACATTCTCCTGCTGCCGGCGATTCTGGTCGCCGCGCTCGGCGTGCACCTCCTGCTCATGATCGTCAACAAGCACACCCAGTTCGCCGGCCCCGGGCGCACCAACGACAACGTCGTCGGCGTGCCGATCCTGCCTGTGTTCGCGGCGAAGGCTGGCGGATTCTTCTTCGTCGTGTTCGGTGTGATCGTGCTGATTGCTGCACTTTTTACGATCAACCCGATCTGGGTCTACGGCCCGTATGACCCCTCCCCCATCTCCGCCGGTACCCAGCCGGACTGGTACATCGGCTTTGCGGATGGCATGCTGCGCCTGGTTCCGCCGGGCTGGGAGGTCGTTTGGCTTGGCCACACCTGGTCATTCAACATCATCGTCGTGCTCGTCCTGCTGCCGATATTCCTGGGGCTCGTCGCGTTCTATCCGTTCATCGAGGGATGGATCACCGGCGACCAGCGCGAACATCACATCGCCGAGCGCCCACGGAATGCGCCGGTCCGCACGGCAATCGGCGCGGCGGGTGTCACGTTCTACGCTGTGCTCTGGGCGGCGGCAAGTTCTGACCTCATCGCTACTCATTTCAAGATCACGATCGAGGGCGTCATCTACGCTCTGCAGGCGTTGTTCTTCCTTGGCCCGATCATTGCCTATATCGTCACCAAGCGAGTGTGTATCGGACTTCAGAAGAAGGATCGGGAGATTGCGCTCCACGGCTATGAGTCCGGTCGCATCGTTCGCCTACCGGGCGGCGAGTACATCGAGGTGCACGAGCAGCTCGACGACTACGAGCGCTGGCGGCTGGTGAGCTACCTGGACTACAAGCCGCTCATGATTCGCCCGGATTCACAGGGCCGTATCAGCCAGGCCCAGCGCACCCGGGCCGCACTGTCGCGATGGTTCTTCGAGGATCGCATTTCACCGGTCACCAAGAGTGACGTTGAGCGGTCGTCCGGCCATCACTGATCGATCTGTGACGAGGGCGCCAGCTACCGAGACCGGCGGTCGCTGTTCGCGCAGGTCAACGCTTCCTGCAGGTCAACGCTTCCTGCGGGTCAACGGTTCGCGCGGGTGAGAACGAACGTCAGTCGTCGAAAAAGCTTTTCTTGAGGTAGTCGGACGTCGAGCGATAGTCGAGCCGCTCGTAAAACGCGGCGGCGTGACTGCTCGCAACCGTGAGCTGGCGCACTCCCCGTGCCCGACATTCCTGCTCCACGGCGGAGACCAGCTGGCTCCCGAGGCCGCGATCGCGGGCTGGCAGGTCGACGACCAGCTCCTGCAACTGTGCGGAGTCACCGTTGGTGTACAGCAACCTGGCGATCGTCGAGAGGGCGTATCCGCACACCCGCCCGTCGATTTCCCCCACGAGCAGTATGTGGTCCTTCGCTTCCTCGACGGCGTCGGCGAAAGCCACAGCGAAGGATTCGCGATTGGGCCGCTCGCCGATCCCCAGCTGTTCGACCAGGGTGAAGACGGCGTCGACGTCGGAAGCGGTCGCACGCCTGATCAGGGTTGAACTAGCGGGCGAAGTTGCCGCGGTAGTACTCATAGACCCACCCCACGAGACTGATTATCGTCAGCGCGACACCAATGAAGGCAATCCAGACCCCGATTGCGATGCCCATGAAGAGCAGTGCGCCGCCCGCAGCGAGAAGAATTGGCCACCAACTCCACGGGCTGAAGAATCCCTGCTCCGGGTCGCCGTCGTCGATGTTCGCATCGAGACGGTCTTCCGGAAGTTCCCCGCCCGCTGACTTGTGCGTCCGGCCAAGGTAGAAGGCGATCAAGGCGGAGAAAATCCCGGAAAGTCCGAGGCCGACGGCGCCGACCCACTCGACCTTCTGGTGGAGCGGATCAAGCAGACTCCACACGACGTACGCCACGTCGACGACAATGAAGAATACGAAGAGGATCCAAAACAGCTTTGCGTTGAGGCCCATCGGTCTATTTCACCTTCCCGTCGGCGACATCATAGGTCGCAGCATCCGGAGCGTCTTTCAACGGACCGATGCCGACCGGGATTCCCGCTTCGGGATGGTTGAGGTCGAAGGCTGGCGACTCGGAGCGGATGCG
>JAYTEZ010000039.1:0-3691 GCA_043734805.1 Microbacteriaceae bacterium | reverse complement strand
GCCCCCTCCCCCGCCGCGACATCCTCCTTCGCCATTGGCGAATACCTGGCGGACGCCGTGGACGAGATCCGGGGCTAAGTTCCGACACGCTCGCTGTTCGTCCGGCAATCCGCTCGCGAGCTGGTACCGCAGCGCGGTGTTCGAACCGACCGCCGCAATGCCCCAGATATAGCTGGTGGCGTTCGCCGTTCCGGCGCCGGAGAAGAGTGTCACCGCGAGACGTGAAGTCGCGCTTCGACCCACCCTCGGAATTGCCTCTGGGCTCCCGGAGGGCAGGTATCCAGGCGGCATCACGCCGCCGGCATCCGCTCAATCATGCAGGATGTTGCACTGAACCAGTGTTCGTCAGCTGCTCAACGACATGGATTCCCGCCACAGGCACTGCGGAATTCGCGGGCCGCTCGCCTCCGGATGTCCCCGCTCGCGGTACGAAATGCAGGAGTCACCGCGTGTTTCTCACCCCCTAGGGTGGTTATTCGCGCCATCCGTCACACCGGTTCCTGCATTTCGTACAGAACGTGGTGGTGGCAGGTGGTGGGGCGGTGGGTGCGAGAGGGGGGTGCGGGTCGGGTGCTACGCGGTCGTTACCCGGTCGAGCGCCGCGAGCACGTCTGCCAGGAGGTCATCGACACCCTCGATGCCGACCGAAAGCCGCACCACATTGTCGGGAACCTCGAGCGCCGTGCCCCTGACCGAGGCGTGCGTCATCTCCGAGGGGTACCCGATCAGCGACTCGACGCCGCCCAGTGACTCGGCGAGCTGGAAGAGCTCGGTCGACTCCGCAAAAGTGCGAGCGGCCGGAGCTCCCCCGCGCAGCGCGACCGACATCATCCCGCCGAAGGCGCGCATCTGGCGGGCTGCCAACTCGTGGCCCGGGTGCTCCGGCAGTCCGGGGTAGTAGACACGCTCGAGGGCCGGATGCCCGGCGAGGGCCTCCGCGATGGCCTGCGCGTTCGAGGAGTGGCGCTCCACTCGCACCGCGAGTGTCTTGATTCCGCGAACGGTGAGCCAGGCATCCATTGGACCGGACACCGGACCGACGGCGAACTGCAGGAAGCCCACCTTCTCGGCGAGTTCGTCGTCGTTGAGCACGACCGCACCTCCCAGCACATCGGAGTGTCCGCCGAGGTACTTCGTCGTCGAATGGGTGACGACATCCGCGCCGAAGGCGAGCGGATTCTGCAGGTAAGGCGAAGCGAACGTGTTGTCGACGACCACCAGCACCCCGGCGGCATGGCCGATCTCGACCAGGGCCGCGATGTCACTGATCTTCATGAGCGGGTTGCTCGGGGTCTCGACCCAGAGCACCTTCGTCGTCGGGCGGATCGCGGCGCGCACGGCATCGAGGTCGGTCATTTCGACCGTATTGAGCGAAATGCCCCACGGCACGAAGACCCGGTTCACCAGTCGGTGGGTCCCGCCGTAGACATCGTTGCCCATGACGATGTGGTCGCCGGGTTTCAGGATGGCGCGCAGCAGGGTGTCCTCGCCCGCGAGACCTGAGGCGAAGCTGAAGCCGTGCTTTCCACCCTCAAGGTTCGCGATGAGCGTCTCGAGCGAGGTGCGCGTCGGGTTACCGCTGCGGGCGTACTCGTAGCCGTTGCGGAGGCCGCCAATGCCGTCCTGCACGAACGTCGAGGTCTGATAAATCGGTGGAATGACCGATCCCGTCGTCGGGTCGAACTCCTGTCCCGTGTGAATTGCGCGGGTGGAGAAGTCGTGGCTGGAGGGCACTCTGTTCTTTTCTGTCAGTGCTGCAGGGGATTTACGCGGAGAGGAAGGTGAGCAGATCGTGGCGAGTGACCACCGAGACTGGCTTGCCGTCTTCGGTGACGAGCAGGGCATCCGCTCGTCCGAACGCGGCACGAGCAGCGCTGACCGCCTCATGCACACCAATCAAACCGAGCGGTGCACCGATAAATTTTCCAACCGGGTCGGTCATCTGCGCCTCGCCACTGAAAACCTGCTCGAGCAGGGAACGCTCCTCGATGGCCCCGATGACCTCGCCCATGACAACGGGGGGTTCTGCCGAGAGCACGGGCAGCTGCGATACCCCGTATTTGGTCATGATCTGGATGGCATCACGCACGGTGTCCGACGGATGCACGTGCACGAGGTCGGGCAGCGATCCGGTTTTGTGGCTGATCACATCGGCGACCGATTTCTCATCGGAGACCTGCGTGAAACCGTAGGACTGCATCCACTTCTCGCTGAAAACCTTATTGAGGTAGCCGCGACCGCCATCGGGAAGCAGGATGACCATGATCGCGTCGGCCGGCAGGTCACGGGCGACCTTGAGCGCTGAGGCGACCGCCATGCCGCTCGACCCACCGACGAGCAGCCCTTCTTCGCGCGCCAGCCGACGGGTCATGTCGAAGGATTCGGCATCGGATGACGCGACGATCCGGTCGACGACCGAGCCGTCATACGCCTCGGGCCAGAAGTCCTCGCCGACCCCTTCGACCAGGTAGGGGCGTCCGGTACCACCGGAAAACACGGAGCCCTCCGGGTCCGCGCCGATGATCGTGACGGCGCCGTTCGAGACCTCTTTCAGGTACTTGCCGACGCCGCTGATCGTGCCGCCTGTGCCAACGCCAGCGACGAAGTGGGTGACCGCGCCATCCGTGTCGCGCCAGATTTCCGGGCCAGTGGTCTCGTAGTGACTGAGCGGTCCGTTCGGATTCGAGTACTGGTTGGGTTTGAACGCGCCGGGGATCTCGGCGGCAAGACGGTCGGAGACCGAGTAGTACGACTCCGGGCTGTCGGGAGCGACGGCCGTCGGGGTCACGACGATTTCGGCGCCGTACGCGAGCAGCACGTTGCGCTTCTCCTCGCCGACCTTGTCCGGCAGCACGAAAACGCAGCGATAGCCGCGCTGCTGGGCGACGAGGGCGAGACCGATGCCGGTGTTGCCGGAGGTCGGCTCGACGATCGTGCCGCCGGGCTTCAGGAGTCCGTCGCGCTCAGCCGCATCGATGATGCGGGTGGCAATACGGTCTTTGGCCGAGCCGCCCGGGTTCAGGTACTCGACCTTCACCAGGATCGTGGCGGCGATGCCATCCGTCACTTTATTGAGCTTAACCAGGGGCGTGTTGCCGACGAGATCGATCACGCTGTTCGCATACTTCATAGTGGCCCAATCTACCAGCGGTCTGTTTCGCATTGCGCGGGGGATGAGGGGCTGCACAGCTCAGCGCTGGGTGACCTGCTCCGCATAAAGGCGCGCGTATACGCCACCGGCCAACGTCAGTTCGGCGTGCGTTCCGTGTTCGACGATCCTCCCCGCGTCGACGACGAAGATGACGTCGGCCGACACGATGGTCGAGAGTCGGTGCGCGATCGCGATGGTCGTGCGCCCGCGCGACGCCGTGTCCAGAGCGTCCTGCACGACTCGCTCGGAGAGGGAATCGAGCGCGCTGGTCGCCTCGTCGAGGATCAGCACTTTCGGGTCTTTCAGAAGCACGCGAGCGATCGCGATGCGCTGCTTCTCTCCACCGCTCAGACGATAACCGCGTTCACCGACGACGGTGTCGTAGCGATCCGGGAACGACACGATGGTGTCGTGGATGTACGCCGCCCGCGCTGCGGCTTCGAGCTCTTCGTCGCTCGCGCCGGGCTTCGCATACCGAAGGTTCTCGGCAATCGTCGCGTGGAACAGGTAGGTCTCCTGGCTCACTATCCCGATGTTGGC
>JAYTEZ010000038.1:0-3542 GCA_043734805.1 Microbacteriaceae bacterium | reverse complement strand
CAGTTGTTCCGCCAGGAGCACCGCTGATTAGCTACGTTCGGAATGGATAACCGCTGAAAGCATCTAAGCGGGAAGCCAGCTTCAAGATGAGATTTCCATGACTTTTAGTCGAGAGGCTCGCAGCTAGACTACTGCGTTGATAGGCGGGATGTGGAAGTGGGGACTAAAGACCCATGGAGCTGACCCGTACTAATAAGCCGATAACTTGATAACATTCTTCTCCACCCTTAGTAGGTGGGAAGCACAATGCTTGCGTCCACTGAGTGGTTCCCGATGTACGGTCGGGAATCAGCACAACACCAGTTGTGACGGCCTCGATGAGGCCTGATCCGCTGTGCTGTTGGCTAAGAACGAAACCTATATCAATAGTGTTTCGGCGGCCATAGCGAGAGGGAAACGCCCGGTCACATTCCGAACCCGGAAGCTAAGACTCTCTGCGCCGATGGTACTGCAAGGGGGACCTTGTGGGAGAGTAGGACACCGCCGGACTTCTTTGTAAGATGGCCACCCTGAACGGGGTGGCCATTTTGCGTTAAATTCGCCTGAGATCAGGCACAGCTCAGACGAGATTTTCACTAGCAGGGAGACACTGTGTCCGATTCTGGAGACCGCGCTAAGCGGCCGGCTCACAAGCCTGACGGCAATCGACCGGCAGCCGGTCGACCCCAGCGCGGCCGACCGGACGCCGATTTGTCGAAGAATCCGAGGGAGCGTCGCGCGGGAGGGGATCGCCCCGGTTACCAGGGGCGCTCGCCTCAGGAGCAGGAAGACCGGGATCCGTTCGGCACCAAAGCGGTCCGTACCAGGCACGACGACCCCGTCATCCCCGAGGATGTGCAGCCGAAGGATCTGGATCGCGTTGCCCGGGCTCAGCTCAAGACGCTGAGCAAGGAAAATGCCGATGGGGTGGCGCAGCACCTCGTCATGGTCGGTCGGTTGATTGAGTCGGACCCACCGCTCGCTCATGCTCACGCCGTGTCGGCGGCTCGGCGAGCCGGCCGTATTGCCGTTGTGCGCGAGACTCTCGCCATCACGGCATACTCGATAGGGGATTTTGCGCTTGCCCTGCGCGAATTGCGCACCTACCGGCGAATTTCCGGCCGGGAAGACCAGCTGCCGCTCATGGTCGACAGCGAGCGCGGACTCGGACGCCCCGACCGGGCCCTCGAGCTCGGTCGCTCCGTTCCTCGCGCTTCGTTGTCCATTGAGGTCCAGGTTCTGCTCGCCATCGCGATGTCGGGGGCCCGACTCGATCTCGGCCAGACGGACGCCGCACTGATCGAACTGCAAATACCGCAGCTCGACCCGCACACCGCCTTTTCCTGGAGCCCGGCACTGTTCGATGCATACGCTGCGGTGCTCGAGGATCTGGGGCGCGAGGCCGAAGCCGGGCAGTGGTGGGAGCGTTCGGATCGCGCGAGCGAGGCTCTCGAGTATGGTGGCAGCGACCAGGAGGAAGACGTGATCGAGATTGTGGAAGAGTATGGCGAAGAGTCTGCTGAAGAGCGTGGCAATACGGGCGAGGTGCCTCCAATTGGCTGATCGCCTGCCGCTTGACGGAGTTGATCTCCTGATCTCTGATCTCGATGGCGTTGTCTACAAGGGCGCAGGCGCCATTCCGTATGCCGTTGAGAGCATAAATCGGGCGAGCGCGACCTTGCGAGTCGCGTACATGACGAACAATGCGTCGCGCACTCCCGCATCCGTCTCCCAGCAGCTCATCGAGCTGGGGCTGACCGTGGTACCGACCGACGTCGTAACGTCGCCACAGGCGGCAGTGCGATTGCTCGCCGGACTGGTTCCGGCTGGCTCGACCGTGCTCGTGGTCGGAGGCGAAGGGCTGAGTTCCGAAGTACTGAAGGCCGGCTTCGCGGTGACGGATTCCGCGCTCGACTCGCCGGCAGCTGTCATCCAGGGCTTCGCGCCCGAAGTCGGTTGGTCCCAACTGGCCGAGGCGTCGTTCGCGCTGCACGAGGGCATCCCATGGGTTGCTACCAATACCGACTGGACGATCCCGGTCGCGCGGGGCATCGCGCCCGGTAACGGAACGTTGGTGTCCGCCGTTCACAGCGCGGTCGGTCGGCTGCCCGTTGTCGCAGGTAAGCCGGAGGCCGCGATCTTTGAGGAGGCGATCAGGCGGTTCGGGGCATCGAAGCCGCTATTCATCGGCGATCGGCTCGATACCGACATTCTCGGCGCCAACCGCTCCGGTATCGAATCGGTGCTCGTGCTCACGGGAATCGACAGGGCAAAACAGGTGCTCGCGGCCGACAAGAACTCGCGGCCGACCTTCATCCTCGACGATCTGAGACAGTTGCATGAGCCGTATCCGCAAGCCCTGCACGCGACCGAGCCGGCAACCGGTGATCGAATTGTGTCGGTGGGTTCGGCCGCTGTGAGGATGGCGGGTAACGCCGTGACTGTGGAGCGTTCCGGCGATCGATCGATCGATCTGCTCCGCGCCGCCGCCGCCGCCATCTGGGGCTCAGGACTCGCGATCTACGGTCTCGAAGTTGCACCGGAACTCTACTCGGAAGGGTAGCGTTGAGCCATGCCGGAGGAGACCGTAGCGCTCGAAAGTCCACAGCGTAGCGAAGACGCGGATGCTCTGCTCTCGCGCCTCCGCTTGATCGAGGACCAGCCGCTCGACCAGCGGGCCAGCGCTTTTCTGCAGATTCACGACCGACTGCAGTCCGCTCTCGAAGGCGGAGACGCTCACCAGCAGCATGGTTGAACTTCGCCTCGACGCCGCACTCGCCGGGCGGGGAATCGTGCGGTCGCGCACCCAGGCCGCCCGGTTGATCGCCAATGGCTCTGTCACCGTGGATGGCGTGATGGTGGTGAAGGCGTCCGTCAGGGTGAGTGAGCACCAGGTGCTCGCACTCACGGCGCTCGATCACTACGTGAGCCGCGCCGCGCACAAGCTTCTGGCGGCGCTCGACGAGTTCTCGATCTCCGTTGCGGGTCGAGCCGCGCTGGACGTTGGAGCATCTACCGGTGGGTTCAGCCAGGTGCTTCTCGAGCGCGGTGCTGCATCCGTTGTCGCTCTCGATGTCGGCCACGGCCAGCTCGACGCCCTCGTCGGCGGAGACGCGCGCGTGACGGTGATCGAGGGGTTCAACGCTCGCGACCTCAGCACCCAGAAGCTGGATGCCGCGGCTGCGCACGCGGTCCGTCCGAGTCTGGTTGTTGCGGACCTGTCGTTCATCTCGCTCACCACAGTGCTCCCGGCGCTCGTCGCAACTGTCGGCCTCGATGCCGAATACCTGCTGCTCATCAAGCCGCAGTTCGAGGTGGGGAGGACGGGCATCCGCGAGGGGATCGTGCATGACGCCGGGCTTCGTGCCGACGCCATGAGCGACGTGCTGTGGGCGGCGTGGGACCTCGGCCTGCCGACTGCGGGGCTCATCTCCTCACCGATCCTCGGGACAGCAGGAAACCACGAGTATCTCGTCTGGTTGAGCGTCGATGCCGGCAGCAATCCGACAGAATGGACTGACCGGGTTCTTGCCCTGTCGCGGCCGGCCTGACCCGAATCCAAT
>JAYTEZ010000037.1:0-22493 GCA_043734805.1 Microbacteriaceae bacterium | reverse complement strand
TCGCGGAGCTTCTCGCCGACGACGCCCTTGATCTCATCGGCGTTGGCCAGGATCTCGTCGAGGCTGCCGTACTCCTTGATCCACTTGACCGCGGTCTTCTCGCCGACCTTGTCGATGCCGATGAGGTTGTCGCTGACCTCGCCGACGAGAGCGGCGACATCCGGATACTGGTGTGGCTCGATGCCGTAGCGCTCGAACACTGCGTCGCGGTCGTACCGCTTGAGCTCCGAGACGCCGCGCGCGTTCGGATACAGGAGGGTCACATTGTCGTTGACCATCTGGATGGCATCCCGGTCGCCGGAGACGACGAGCACCCGAAATCCCTGCTCGGAACCCTGGGTCGCGAGCGTCGCCAGGATGTCGTCCGCCTCGTAATCTTCCTTGGAGATGGTCGTGATGCCCATGGCGTGGAGCGCTTCTTCGAGCAGGGGAATCTGGCCGATGAACTCGGGCGGCGTTTCGCCGCGGGTGCCCTTGTACTCGGGATATTCGCGAGTGCGGAACGAGTAGCGCGAGATATCGAATGCCACCGCCAGATGCGAGGGCTTCTCTTTCGCGAGCAGGTTGATGAGCATCGCGATGAAACCGTGGATGGCATTGGTGTGCTGCCCATCGCGGTTCTGGAAACTGTCGACGGGGAGGGCGTAGAACGCTCGGAAGGCGAGCGAATGCCCGTCGATAACGAGGAGGGTAGGCTTTTCGTTGTCCGGCACGAAGCCAGCCTAACCGCGGCGGCCGACAGCCAGAAGCGCCGCTCGAAAGAAGCCAATTTGATCCTCCCCGAGAATCTCGCCCCCGAACTGGTCGAACGATTGGTGGCATCGGGAGGCGGCGCGCTGGCCCGCAAGATGGGTTTAGAGTTCCTGGAGCTCTCGGCGGAACACTCGGTTGCGACCATGCCAGTCGAAGGCAACACGCAGGTCATCGGCCTCCTGCATGGCGGCGCGCACGTGGTGCTGGGCGAGTCACTCGGATCCATCTCCTCGGCAATTCACGCCGGGCCTGGTCGCGTAGCGGTCGGCATCGAGATCAATGCGACGCACAGCCGCTCCGTGTCAACCGGAATAGTGACCGCGACGTGCACAGCACTGAGCCTCGGGCGCACACTGGCCACTCACGAAATCGTCGTCCGGGATGAGCAGGGCCGTCGTCTTTCCACGATCCGGATGACGAACTTCCTCAAGGCCCAGTAGGTCCAACCCGAACCGCTACTGGATGGCCACTACTCTTTGGCGGGTTCCTTCTTAGCGGGTTCCTTTTTTACGGGTTCCTTCTTGGCGGGTTCCTTTTTAGCGGAGAGCTGATCGATGATCGCCTGCGAAACTTCGTGCATGGTGAGTCGACGATCCATGGACGCCTTTTGGATCCAGCGGAACGCCTCTGGCTCCGTAAGCCCCATCTTTTCGTTGAGCAGGCCCTTCGCGCGGTCGACCAGCTTGCGCGTCTCGAATCTCTCGACCAGGTCGGTGACCTCGGCCTCGAGCGTGATGATCTGCGCGTAGCGCGCGAGCGCAATTTCGATCGCGGGAAGCAGGTCGTTCGGTGTGAACGGCTTGACGACATAGGCGAGCGCGCCAGCCTCAGTCGCACGCTCGACGAGCTCCTTCTGACTGAAGGCGGTGAGCAGCACGACCGGGGCAATGCGATTCTTGGTCAAGCGCTCTGCGGCGGAGATTCCGTCGAGGAGCGGCATCTTGACGTCCATGATGACGAGGTCGGGACGCAACTCGGTCGCGAGTGCCACGGCCGTCTCGCCGTCGCCGGCTTCACCGACGACCTCGAAACCGTTGTCGCGCAGGGTTTCGACGATGTCGAGGCGAATGAGCGACTCATCCTCGGCGACTACGACACGGCGGGGTGGCTGAGTTGGGCGTTCCTGGTCGGTCACGATCTCAACCCTACGGTATTCTTTGAGTCGTTATCGTGCGCCGGATTGGCGGAATGGCAGACGCGGAGCACTCAAAATGCTTTGCTCGAAAGGGCGTGCGGGTTCAAGTCCCGCATCCGGCACGTACTGGCAATTGAGATCAGAAGCGAGTGTTGGCGACCCCGCCCGCGTACGGTTGACTACCGGCCGACGGAGTCGTGGAGCCGCTATGGCGCGGTAGCCTTCGCGAGCACTGCGGTGACGACGTGGCTTCGGTGGCTGTCATTGTCGGCGGTCAGCCGTTCACGCAGCGCGTCCATCACGCGGTGCTGCTGCTCCGGGTCGAGTCGGGCGAGCACCGGCCCATACAGCGTCCCCGTGATGCCGAGGGCGGCAGCCTCGAGGCTCGGCCAGTGCAATTCGAGATCTCGGGTGATGACGGAGATGGCGTCAAACCCGCCATCCACAAGCAGCTGTTCCACACCCTGCACCGACATTTTGAAGGAATCAGGGTCCCAGGCTCGGGGAAAGGGCTCGTCGATGCCCTCTGCCTCGAGGGCCTCACCGAAGCTGTCGAACGGTTCGAGTCGCGTCTCCGAAAGCCAGACCGCGATTCCCACCGTGCCGCCCGTGCGCAGAACCCGCCGCATCTCCCGTGTGGCCTGAATTCGGTCGGGAATAAACGGCAGCCCGTGCTGGCAGAGCACGACATCCATCGACCTGTCGGGAAGCGCAAGTTCCATGGCGGAACATTCGAGCATTTGTATCGGGGCGCCATCGGGGTCGATTCCCGTGTTGACGTGCGCCAGCATGCCGGCGCTGATGTCACTCGCGATCACACGACCACCCGCGCCCACGACCGTCGCGGCGGCTCGGGCCACCGCCCCCGTGCCGGAAGCCACATCCAGCACGGTCTGGCCCGCCTGCAACCCGACATAATCGATCAATTGCGACGCCCACGGTGCGAAAACGGTAGGCAGGAGATACTGGCGATAGTTGTCCGGAACCGAAGCGAACTCGAACAGGCCCGATCTATTGCTGTCGCTCATGCGAACTATCTTCCCGGGTTTGCTGAGATTTCTCCATCGTCGCCGCTGAATCGGTACACGCAGGCCGTTCCGTTTCGCATTCACCCCCGCCCGATAGTCGCACCACCGACTGGCTTGATCCGAGCAGTATCTACTTCTATCGCTCGGCGACGATACCCAGCTGGGTGGCTGGCCGTCGTTTTCACAGCTGACGGCCAGCCCCGAGTTACTCGGTCGCGTACGCCGGCGCGACCGCGTTGTGCGCGTCACCAACGCGGTGCACGCGCATGTCGTTCGTGCCTCCCGAGATTCCGGGAGGGGAACCAGCAATCACCACTACCTTTTCGCCGACCTCGGCATACTTCTGACCGAGCAGCACGTCGTCGACCTGTCCGAACAGTTCGTCCGTGTGGGTCTTGCGGTCAATGAGGAAAGTCTCGGTCCCCCACACCCAGGCGAGTCGGTTGCGGATGCCCTCCTCCGGGGTGAAGGCCACGATCGGGATGTGGTGGCGAAGCCGCGACATCCGTCTAACCGAATCGCCGCTCTCGGTGAACACGCACAGGTATTTTGCTCCGACAAACTCGGCGACCTCGGCGGCGGCGAGTGTGATAGCGCCGCCCTGGGTGCGCGGCTTCGTACCGAGCGGCGGAATGCGCTCGAGTCCATGTTCCTCGGTCGAAACGATGATGCGGGCCATCGTCTGCACGGTGATGACCGGGTACTCCCCAACGCTCGTCTCCCCGCTCAGCATGACGGCATCCGCACCGTCGAGCACTGCGTTGGCAACGTCGGACGTCTCCGCACGGGTCGGAATGGGGCTCGAGATCATCGATTCGAGCATCTGGGTTGCGACGATGACCGGCTTCGCCATGCGGCGGGCGAGTTCGATGGCCTGCTTCTGAATGATCGGCACCACCTCGAGAGGCAACTCGACGCCGAGGTCACCGCGGGCAACCATAATGCCGTCGAACGCGTCGATGATGGCCTCGAGATTGTCCACAGCCTGAGGCTTCTCGATCTTCGCGATCACGGGCACCTTGACGCCCTCTTCGGCCATGATCTCGTGCACGCGGATGATGTCGTCGGCGTTGCGCACAAAGGAGAGCGCGATGAGATCGGCGCCGAGCTTGAGGCCCCAACGAAGGTCCGCCTCATCCTTACCGGAGAGCGCAGGAACGTTGACAGCGACGCCGGGCAGGTTGATGCCCTTGTTGTTCGAGACGGCACCGGCAACGACGACCTCGGTCGTGACGACGGTACCGTCGGTCGAGAGCACCCTGAGCTTGACCTTGCCGTCGTCGATGAGCAGCGGATCGCCCGCCTGCACGTCCTGCGGCAGGCCCTTGAAAGTGGTGCCGGAGATTTCTCTGTTTCCGACGATGTCTTCGGTGGTGATCTTGAAGATGTCCCCGACGGCGAGTTCGTAGGGACCGTTCTCGAATTTGCCCAGGCGGATCTTGGGTCCCTGAAGGTCGACGAGCACGGCCACAGCGCGACCGGAGTCGACGCTGGCCTTGCGAATGTTGCGGTAGATCTCTTCGTGCACGTCATAGCTTCCGTGGCTGAGGTTCATACGAGCCACATCGACTCCGGCGTCCACGATTGCCCTGATGTTCTCGTAGCTCGATGTCGCGGGCCCTAAGGTCGCAACAATCTTTACGCGTCTCATGTGTTTCTTTCTCTTGGGTGGTTAAGGTTCGTGACGACGGAGAGAATCAAGCCCCTCTTTCGTCTCGCGTGGGGACTAGATGGCGATAGCCCGATCCGTCGGTCGGACGGGCGATGGAAGCTCTGTGTCGCCCTCGAGGTAGCGGTCGACCGCGGCCGCGGCGGCCCGTCCTTCTGCGATTGCCCAGACGATGAGGGACTGTCCACGACCGGCGTCACCCGCGACAAAAACACCGGCCTCGCTGGTCTGGTAGTCGGCGTTGCGCTCGACATTGCCGCCATCCATCGGAACTCGCAACTGGTTTTCGAGGTCAGCGCTTTCGGTTCCGGTGAATCCGAGAGCGAGGAGAACGAGATCCGCGGGGATCTCGCGCTCGCTGCCTGACCTGGGAACCCGACGGCCGTCGAGATATTCGGTCTCCGCGACCCGGATTGCGCGAACCTCTCCCACTTCGTTGGCGAGGAACTCTATGGTCGATGCGAGGTAGACGCGCTCTCCGCCCTCTTCATGCGCGCTGGACACCTCGAAGAGCGTCGGAGACATGGGCCACGGCTGGTGATCTGGTCGTTCGGAGGGCGGCTGGGTGCCGATCGCGAGGTTGGTCACGGACAGCGCCTTCTGGCGGTGGGCCGTGCCGATGCAGTCCGCGCCCGTGTCACCACCACCGAGAACCACGACGTGCCTGCCCTCCGCAGTGACCTGGTTGACTATCGTGTCGCCGGCGCCGACGCGGTTCTGCTGGACGAGGTACTCCATGGCGAAGTGCACGCCGGAAAGATCGCGTCCGGGGATGGGCAAATCGCGCGGTTTGAGTGCACCGGTCGCGACGACGACCGCGTCGTAGCGAGCACGAAGTTCGTCCCACGGGATGTCGGTGCCGATGGTGACGCCAGCCCGAAACCGCGTACCCTCGGCCAGCATCTGCCGCAGCCGCGTCTCGAGGTGCTTCTTCTCCATCTTGAAGTCCGGAATGCCATACCTCAGGAGGCCGCCGATGCGGTCGTCCCTCTCGAAAACGGCGACGGTATGACCCGCGCGCGTGAGCTGCTGCGCGGCGGCGAGTCCGGCTGGCCCTGAGCCGACCACCGCAACAGTCTTGCCGGTGAGTCGCTCCGGCGGATGTGGCTCGACCCAGTCGTTCGCGAAAGCCTGGTCGATGATCGACACCTCGACCTGCTTGATTGTGACGGCCGGTTGGTTGATCGCCAGCACGCACGAGCTTTCGCAGGGCGCTGGGCACAGCCGACCGGTGAACTCCGGGAAGTTGTTGGTCGCGTGGAGCCGCTCGATCGCCTGACGACCTTCGCCGCGCCACATGAGGTCGTTCCATTCCGGAATGAGGTTGCCGAGCGGGCAGCCCTGGTGGCAGAACGGGATGCCACAGTCCATGCAGCGGCCCGCCTGCTTGCGCACGGTTGCGGCGTCACCCTGCTCATAGACCTCTTTCCAGTCCATGAGCCGGAGCGAAACGGGTCGGCGGGCGGGAAGCTCGCGCTTGCGGGTCTTCAGAAACCCTTTGGGATCAGCCACCGGTAACCTCCTTGATCCTTCCCCAGGCGATCTCTCCATCGGGGTCGAGGCCCTCTTCGACCGCGGTGGCGCGAGTGGCCATGACTGCGGCGTAATCGCGCGGGAGCACCTTGACGAACCGAGCCATGGTCGCGTCGAGGTCGTCGAGCATCCGCGCAGCCAGGGCGGAATCGGTCTCTGCACTGTGCTGCTCGAGCAGATCCTTGACGATGGCGATGTCGCCAGCGCCGAGCGGCAGAAGCTCGAGCTCACCCGTTGCGAGGGCGTCGTTGTTGACGCGCTCCGATCGAAGATCGTAGACGTACGCTGTTCCGCCCGACATCCCGGCCCCGAGATTGCGTCCCGTTCCGCCGAGAATCACGGCGAGGCCACCGGTCATATATTCGAGCGCGTGGTCACCGACGCCTTCGACGACCGCGGTCGCTCCGGAGTTGCGAACCAGGAAGCGTTCGCCAACAATGCCGCGGATGAACATGCTGCCCTGGGTTGCGCCGTAGCCGATCACGTTGCCGGCGATGACGTTCCGTTCGGCGGCAAATACGCTTTCGCGATCCGGGCGGATGACGATCAGGCCGCCGCATAGGCCCTTGCCGACGTAGTCATTGCTGTCGCCCTCAAGGCGCAGGGTGATTCCGCTCGGAACGAAGGCGCCGAACGACTGGCCAGCCGTGCCCCTGAGCCGCACGTCGATGGTGCCGCTCGGCAGCCCATTCTCGCCGAAGCGCAGGGTCACCTCGTGACCGAGCATGGTGCCGACGGCACGCTCCGTGTTGCGGATCGGAAGCGAGATCGACACCTGTTCGCCACTCTGGAGGGCGCCAGCACTCTGGCGAATCAGTTCGACGTCGAAGTGCGTGTCGAGCTCGTGCTTCTGTTTGGTGACGTTGAAGCGGGGCTCATCCGGACCGAATTTCGGGCCATCGAGGATCGGAGTCAGGTCGAGGCCGTCGGCCTTCCAATGCTTGATCGCACCGTTCATGTCGAGCAGTTCGGAATGTCCGATGGCCTCTTCGATCGAGCGGAAGCCCAGTTCGGAAAGATACTCCCGCACCTCCTGGGCAAGGAACTCGAAGAAGTTGACCACGAATTCCGGCTTGCCGCTGAAGCGCTCGCGAAGCTCCGGATTCTGGGTGGCGACGCCGACCGGGCACGTGTCGAGGTGGCAGACGCGCATGAGGACACAGCCGGAGACGACGAGAGGTGCGGTCGCGAAACCGTACTCCTCGGCCCCGAGCAGCGCCGCAACGATGACGTCGCGGCCCGTCTTCATCTGGCCGTCAACCTGCACGACGACGCGACCGCGCATGCCATTGAGCATGAGGGTCTGCTGGGTCTCTGCGAGCCCCAGTTCCCACGGCGTGCCCGCGTGTTTGAGCGAATTGAGCGGGCTCGCGCCGGTGCCACCATCGTGCCCTGAGACGAGCACGACATCCGCAAGTGCCTTCGTGACCCCCGCGGCCACCGCGCCGATCCCCGACTGGCTGACCAGCTTGACGTGCACCCGGGCATCCGGGTTTGCGCGCTTGAGGTCGAAGATGAGCTGCTTGAGGTCTTCGATGGAATAAATATCGTGGTGTGGCGGCGGACTGATGAGACCGACTCCAGCCGTCGCGTGCCGGGTGCGTGCGATCCACGGATAGACCTTGGCTGGGGGCAGCTGGCCGCCCTCACCGGGCTTCGCTCCCTGCGCCATCTTGATCTGGATGTCGGTGGCGTGGGTCAGATACATGCTCGTGACGCCGAACCGACCGGACGCCACCTGCTTGATCGCGCTTCGGCGCAGTGGATCGAGCAGACGATCGACATCTTCGCCGCCCTCGCCCGTGTTGCTTTTCGCTCCGATGCTGTTCATGGCGATGGCGAGAGTCTCGTGAGCTTCGCCACTGATCGAGCCGTAGCTCATGGCGCCGGTCGAGAAACGCTTGACGATGGATGCCACGGACTCGACTTCGTCCAGTGGTACAGCAGGCCGTACTCCCACACGCAACGTGAAGAGGCCGCGCACGGTCATGAGATTTTCGGCCTGCTCGTCGACGAGCCTCGTGTAGTCGCGGAAGATGTCGTAGCGGCGTGACCTGGTCGCATGCTGCAGGCGGAACACCGTGTCCGGATTGAACAGGTGAGGGGGTCCCTCGCGGCGCCACTGGTACTCCCCACCGACGGCAAGGCGTTCGTGTGCACTGATCGCACCGTCCTCCGGGTAGGCCGCGGCGTGACGGGCTGCGCTTTCGGCGGCGATCACGTCCATTCCGATGCCGCCGAGCAGGCTCGGGGTGCCGGTGAAGTACTGGTCGACAAATGCCTGGTTGAGGCCGACCGCCTCGAACGCCTGGGCGCCCGCGTACGAGCCGACGACCGAAATTCCCATCTTCGACATGATCTTGAGCACGCCCTTGCCCAGCGCCTTGATGAGGTTCTTGACGGCCTTCTCCGGGTAAAGGCTCGAAATCATTCCGCTGCGGACGAGCTCTTCCGCGGTCTCCATTGCAAGGTACGGGTTGACCGCCGACGCGCCGTAGCCGATGAGGAGGGCGACATGGTGCACCTCGCGCACGTCCCCGGCCTCGACAACGAGACCGACCTTCATGCGATTCTGGGCACGGATGAGGTGGTGATGTACCGCGGCGAGCATAAGCAGCGACGGCACCGGCGCGAGATCCTTATTGGAGTCGCGATCGGAGAGCACGATGAAGAGGGCGCCGTCGTGGATCGCGTGATCAACCTCTTCGCACATGGCCGCGATCCGCTGTTCCATGGCTTTCGGACCCTGATCGACCCGGTAAAGGCCCTTGATCGTGCGCGTGGGGTTGAAGTTCGCCCGAGACGACCTGGACGCGATGTGCTGAATCTTCGCGAGCTCGTCATTGTCGATCACCGGAAAGTCGAGTATGACCTGGCGGGCGTGCTCCGGTGAGGCGTCGAGCAGGTTGCGCTCCGGCCCGAGACCGAGTTTGAGGGACGTGACGACTTCTTCGCGGATGCTGTCGAGCGGCGGGTTCGTCACCTGTGCAAACTGCTGCGTGAAATAGTCGAACAACAGCCGCGGCCGCTCGCTGAGCACGGCGATCGGAGTATCTGAGCCCATCGCGCCGAGCGGCTCCACCCCGGTTTCCGCCATCGGACTCAGCAGGATGCGCACTTCTTCCTCCGTGTAGCCGAAGGTGCGCTGACGGCGGGTGACCGATGCGGGGGTATGCACGATGTGTTCCCGCTCCGGCAGGTCTTTAAGATTGATGCGCCCGGCCTCGAGCCACTCCCCCCACGGTTCGGCGGAAGAGAGTTCGCTCTTGATCTCGTCGTCTTCGATGAGGCGGCCGGCCTCGGTGTCGACGAGGAACATCTTTCCGGGGCGCAGCCGACCCTTCCGCACCACCCGACTCGGCTCGATGTCGAGCACACCGATCTCGCTTGCCAGCACGACAAGCCCATCGTCGGTCACCAGATAGCGCCCGGGGCGGAGCCCGTTGCGGTCCAGCGTCGCGCCGACAAGCGTTCCGTCGGTGAAAACGAGGGCGGCAGGGCCATCCCATGGTTCCATGAGCATCGAGTGGTACTCGTAGAAGTCGCGGCGCCCCTGGTCGATGTCGACCTGATTTTCGTACGCCTCGGGCACCATCATCATCATGGCGTGCGGGAGACTGCGCCCTCCGAGGTTGAGCAGTTCGACGACCTCGTCGAACGAAGCCGAGTCGCTACCGCCCGGGGTCACGATCGGGAAGATGGGTACCAGGTCGCCGAGCAGGTCCGATTCGAGCTGTGACTGCCGGGCGCGCATCCAGTTGCGGTTGCCCTGCACCGTATTGATCTCGCCGTTATGGGCAATCATTCGGAACGGCTGGGCGAGCGGCCAGGACGGGAAGGTGTTGGTGGAATAGCGCGAGTGCACAAGCGCGAGCTTCGACGCAAAGCGCTCGTCGGAGAGGTCGGGATAGAAAGGCTCGAGCTGCAGGGTGGTGACCATGCCCTTGTAGACGAGGGTGCGGCAGCTCAGGGACGGGAAATACACGCTGAGCTCGCGCTCGGCGCGCTTGCGCAGGCGGAACGACTGGCGATCGAGCGCGATGCCGTGCACCGACTGGCCAGACTCGGACGCGATGGTGCTCGTGAGGAAAACCTGCTCGAAGTGGGGCATCGCCTCGCGAGCCAGATTGCCAAGTCCCTCCGGCCTGACCGGCACTTCACGCCAGCCGAGCACTCTGAGGTGCTCCTCGGTGGCGAGGGCTTCAATACCGCGCTTGATCTCGCTGCGCTCAGCCTCGACCGTTGGCAGGAAGGCCGTGCCGACGACATAGCGCCCGACCGCTGGCAGCTCAAAGTCAACGACCGCACGAAGGAAAGCATCCGGGATCTGGGTGACAATGCCCGCGCCGTCGCCCGTTCCGGCATCGGATCCGATCGCACCGCGGTGCTCGAGGTTGCGGAGCGCGCCGAGCGCCGCATCGATGATGTCGTGGCCTGCCGTGCCGCGCAGGGTGGCGACCATGGCCAGCCCGCAGGCATCTCGCTCGCGCTGAGGGTCGTACAGCCCGGCAGCGGCGGGGAGGGTGCTAAAGCGGGAAAAGGGTGGCGTGAGAGCCATTTTCGAACCGTCCTCACGAAGAAAATTAAGCCTGTGGGACTTCGGTGGCCCGGAAAGGATGGAAGCTAAAGAGTACGGGGATCCGGCCCGCTACCGATGTCACCGTAGTGATGACGACCGCATTTATCAGGACCGTAGGCCAGCCCCGCTTGTGACGGACATCTCGGCTTTCACTGATCCGGACGGTGATTCAGTCTCGAGGTCGGCTTCATTACCGTCCTCATCGCTGTCCGAATAGGTGTCTGCCGAGTCTACCGCAGCCGTGGGCGTCCATTCGCGACCCGGCAGATAGACGCTCGGCTCGAGGCCCGGGTGCCGACGCGTCTGCACGGCGATGATGACGAGTCCAATGAGGATCGCAGCGAACGAAGCCCACACGTTCGTGCGAATGCCGAAGAAGATTTCGCTCGGGTCGATGCGCACCGATTCGAAGTAGCTGCGACCGACGCCATACCACAGCAGGTAGACGCCGAGTACCTTGCCCCACTGGAGGCGATATGCACCAGGGATGAGCGCTGGGATACTCAGACCGAGGAACTCCGCGCGGCCAAGCCTGTGCTTGCGTTCGATCAGGATGATGACGGCGACGCCGACGAGATTCCAGATGATCTCGTACAGAAATGTCGGCAGGAAGAGTGTGCCGGCAGGCAGTCCGGCGGGGAATGCGGCGTTCGACGACTCGATCTGGAGTCCCCACGGCAGGTTCGTTGGAATCCCGAACAATTCGTGGTTGAACCAGTTGCCGAGGCGACCGAAAGCCTGGGCAAGGAGCAGGGCGGGAGCGAGGGCATCCGCAAAGCTCCAGAATCGCACGCCCGCGAGGCGGCAACCGATGTAGGTGCCGAGGGCGCCGAAGATGAGCGCACCGAAGATCGCGAGTCCGCCCTCCCAGATGTAAAGGGTCTTCCAGAGGTCTTTGCCCGGGCCGAAATAGTCGTTCGGGTGGGTGATCACGTGGAAGATTCGCCCGCCGATGATGCCGAACGGCACAGCCCAGAGGGCCACATCGAGTACGACTCCCGGGTCGGCACCTCGACGCTTCAGCCGGTATGAGGTGAGCATCGTTGCCGCGATGATGCCGATCAGGATGCAGATCGCATAGGCGTGGATGTTGATATTGAACGCGAACCAACTGAGCCCGATATCGCGCAACCACTGGCCGAGGTTGAAGACCTGCCACGAATAGAGGGGGCTGGGAATGCTCAGGGGGAGAACCAAGATCCGTGGTGCCTTTCGTGGCGGAAACTTCTCGTGCTGTGGTTGCGGTAGGACTAACTAAGCGTACAACCCGCTGCGAGCCGGGACGCGGTGGCTGCCAGGGCGGTGACTCCCCCGTCGGCGAGTGCCTTTACGAGCGCCGAGCCGACGATAGCGCCATCCGCGTACTGCAGCACCTCCCGCACCTGGTCGGCGCTGGAGATACCGAGCCCAACGCAGGTGGATGTCGCTCCGGCGGTGCGTAAGCGGGCCACGAGTGTCTTGGCCGCGACGTCCACGTCGCTCCGGGCGCCGGTGATGCCCATGGTGGAGACGGCGTAGACGAAGCCACGGCTCTTCTCGACGGCCTGGGCGAGCCGGGCATCCGTCGATGATGGCGCAGCAAGGAACACGCGGTCGAGACCGGTTCGCTCCGATGCCGCCAGCCAGTCCTGAGCTTCATCGGGAATGAGGTCGGGAGTGATGAGGCCGGCACCTCCCGCCGCCACCAGTTCGTCGGCGAAGCGCTCGACCCCGAACTGTGCGACCGGATTCCAGTAGGTCATCACCAGCACGGGAACGTTCACGCGCGAGGTGATCTCGGCGATGGCGTCGAAACCGTGCCGAATCCGAAAACCGGAATTCAAAGCGATGAGCGTTGCCGCCTGGATGACGGGGCCGTCCATGACGGGGTCCGAGTACGGCAGTCCGAGTTCGATCACATCGACGCCGTTCTCCGCGATGGCGACGGCGGCATCGATGCTCGTGCGCAGGTCCGGAAAACCGACCGGCAGATAGCCGATGAGCGCCCCGCTGCCCGCGGCCTTACGCGCGGCGATGACGGCTTCGACCGTGCTCATGCGCCGTCTCCGCGCGAACCGTCTTCGCCATGCCCGGCGGGCGCCGCTTCGCTCTTCAGCGCTGCCGTATCGAGAATGTCGAAGTATTTGCCTGCGGTTTCCATGTCCTTATCGCCGCGACCGCTGAGGTTAACCAGGATGATCGCCTCAGGACCGAGCTCCCGGCCGAGGTTCAATGTTCCGGCGAGGGCGTGAGCGGATTCGATCGCGGGAATGATGCCCTCAGTTCTCGACAGCAGACGCAGCGCGCTCATGGCCTCGTCATCCGTCACCGGCAGGTAGCGTGCGCGTCCGATGTCTGCGAGCCAGGCGTGCTCTGGCCCCACTCCGGGGTAGTCGAGACCCGCGGAGATCGAGTGCGACTCGATGGTCTGGCCGTCGTCGTCCTGCAGCAGGTAGCTGCGCGCACCATGCAGCACGCCCGGGCGGCCCCTGGTGAGTGTGGCCGCGTGCCGTGGCGTATCCGCGCCGTCGCCAGCCGCCTCGTAGCCGAAGAGGGCGACGCTCGGATCGTCGAGGAAGGCGTGGAAGATGCCGATGGCGTTTGAGCCGCCGCCGACGCACGCCGTGACGGCATCGGGGAGGCGCCCGGTGAGGTCGATGACCTGCTGCCGTGCCTCCTCGCCGATGATCTTGTGGAAGTCGCGCACCATGACCGGAAACGGATGCGGGCCGGCAACGGTTCCGAGCAGGTAGTGGGTGGTATCGACGTTCGCGACCCAGTCGCGAAGGGCCTCGTTGATCGCGTCCTTGAGCGTTCGGGAACCCGCCCTGACCGGAATGACCTCCGACCCGAGCAGCCGCATCCTCGCGACATTGAGGGCCTGGCGCTCCGTGTCGACCTCGCCCATGTAGACGACGCACTCCATGCCGAACAGTGCGGCGGCGGTCGCGGTCGCGACACCGTGCTGCCCGGCACCGGTTTCCGCGATGAGACGGGTTTTGCCCAGTCGTTTGGCGAGCAGGGCCTGGCCGAGCACGTTGTTGATCTTGTGCGAACCGGTGTGATTGAGATCCTCGCGTTTGAGGATGATGCGCGCACCGCCCGCTTGCTCGGCAAATCGTGGAACCTCGGTGATAATCGAGGGACGGCCTGTATAGGTGCGGTGCAGCTCGGCCAACTCCGCCTGGAAAACGGTATCGACCTTCGCAGCGTGATAGGCCGCATCGAGTTCGTCGAGGGCCGCGATGAGCGACTCGGGAACAAAGCGCCCACCGTACTCGCCGAAGTACGGGCCCTCCTCGTCGCGCAACGCCATCATGCGCCCAGGAATTCTGCGAGAGTGCGCACAGGGTCTCCCGTGACGAGTGCCTCGCCGACGAGAACGACGTCGGCCCCGGCTGCGCGGTAGTGGGCGACATCCGCGGCGGTCTTCACTGCGGACTCTGCGACCCGGATGACGCCGGACGGGATCTGTCCGGCCAGGCGCCCGAAGAGGTCCTGGTCGAGCTCGAAACTGCTGAGATCGCGGGCATTGACGCCGACGAGACCCGCACCGATCTGGAGCGCACGGGACACCTCATCGGCATTGTGTGTCTCGACGAGCGCGGTCATGCCGAGCTGCGTCGTGAGTTCGAAAAGGCTGGCGAGCGTTGCCTGGTCGAGCGCTGCGACGATGAGAAGCACGAGGTCCGCCCCGGCGGCGCGGGCCTCGAGCACCTGGTACGGCTCCGCGATGAAATCTTTGCGGAGAACCGGCACGCGCACCGCGTCCCGCACCGCCTCGAGGTCGGCGAGTGACCCGCCGAACCTGCGCTGTTCGGTCAGGACGCTGATGGCGCTGGCGCCGCCGGTCTCATACGAGACAGCGAGGGCCGCAGGGTCGGCGATGACCGCGAGCGTTCCGCGTGACGGGCTCGACCGCTTGACCTCGGCGATGATTCGCACCCGTTCCGCGGGAGCGAGAGCCTCGAGCGCATCGATGGCCGGCGTTCGCGCGAGAGCGGCTGCCTCCACCTCGGCGAAGCTGCGGGCGGCACGACGATCCGAGGCATCCTGGAGTGCTCCGGCTACAAGTTCGGTGAGCACCGTCTCAATGGCCCTTTGGGGTGTATTTGGCGCCGTAGACGCCGTAGCCCAGTTGCGCGAGCACGAATCCGACGATGAGTCCGACGACAAGCAGACCGGCGGACGCCCAGACCAGGATGGGCAAGTCGAAGAAAAACGCGATCGTTCCGATGGTGAATGCCACCAACATGATGATCACAGCGATCCAGGCGGCGGGCGAGTTGCCCTCGTTCGGCTCCGGAAATTCGTCGCTCACAGGTCTCCTTCGTGGGTGTGCAACCCAAAGTCTACCGTGAGGTCGGATCGCTGCCTCCGCTCAGAGTGTCCCAGTCGGAGACGGCGTTTGCCTCGGGGTCAGCGGGTTCGAAGCGCACCGGCTGGTACTTTCGGGAGGAACCCGGCCAGCGCCGACCGGTCAGCAGCACAAAGATCCCGAGGGCGATGGTGAGCGCCCCGACCGCCGCCCCGATCCAGGGCCAGGCGCTCGGCGAAACCGATTCGACCAGCGCTGCCACGGACGCTCTGCCGCTGACTCCGGTCGCGGCGGTCACGGCAGAAGCGGATGCTGCGACCGGATCAAGCACGGCGAGAACGCTCGATAGCGCAACAGTGAACCCGATGAACAGCTGCAGCACGCCGAGCACCGCGCGGAAGAATGGCCCGGCTATCGCGAGCGCAGCGACGAGGGCGAGCCCGGCCAGCGCCAGGGCGATGAGGCCAGGGGCTGCGACGCCCCCCGTGACGACCAGCGATGTCGGCCCAGCATCCGAGCCAGCCAACCGAAGGGTGTACCACTGCCCGGTCCAGGCCAGCAGGGTGAGTCCGCTCAGCATGATCGCCGCCACGAGGCTGACGTTTTTGAGTCGCCGCGAGCCCGTCACTGCGCGCACGCCAGTGCTGTGGACGGCATTACTGCACCCGGCGCATCGCGTTGGCTACCGCGATGGCACGAAGCGGAGCCGCCGCCTTGTTCTGCGACTCCAGGTACTCGGTCGCGGGATCAGAGTCAGCAACGAGTCCGGCGCCGGCCTGCACTCGCGCCATTCCGCCGGCGATCGTCGTCGTGCGGATGGCGATCGCGAGGTCGAGATCCCCCGCAAAGCCGAAGTAGCCGACCACCCCACCGTAAAGTCCACGCTGAGCAACTTCGAGCTCATCGATGATCTCGAGGGCTCGTGGCTTCGGCGCGCCCGAGAGTGTTCCGGCCGGGAACGTGGCCCGAAAGACATCGATCGAGTTCGCATCCGGTCGCAGATCACCCTCGACGGAGGAGACGAGGTGCATGATGTGGCTGAAGCGCTCGACCTGCATGAACTCGCTCACCTCGACCGTTCCCGGCTTGCAGACCTTGAGAAGGTCGTTGCGAGCCAGGTCGACGAGCATGAGGTGTTCGGCACGCTCCTTAGGGTCGGCGAGCAACTCGTCGGCCAGGGCAAGATCCTCTTCCGGCCCGTCCCCACGAGGGCGCGAACCGGCGATGGGATGCATGTAGACCCGTTCGTTTTCGACCTTGACGAGCGCCTCGGGAGAGGATCCGACGATCCAGTACGGCTCGCCATCCGGCGCAACCAACGACAGCAAATACATGTATGGGCTCGGGTTCAGGGTGCGGAGCACGCGGTAGACGTCGATTGGATCTGCGGTGATCTCATGGTCGAAGCGCTGCGAAATGACGACCTGGAAGACATCCCCATCGCGAATGTACCGCTTCGAACGCTCGACAGCGTCGGCGAAAGCTGCTGGCTCGATCCGAGGAATCGGGGACGGAGCAATCGACAGGTCGACCTCCGCGAGCCATGCCTCTGCCGGTTCGCCCAGAGCCGTCTGCATGCGGTCGAGGCGCTTCTGTGCGCCGTTCCACAGCTCGTCTCCGCCCTCGAACCCATCATTGAGTGCGGTAGCGATGAGCAACACGGTGCCGGTTCGATGATCGACGACGACCAGCTCGGAGACGAAACTGAGCGCCTGGCCGGGGATCGCGAAATCCGCCGGTGGCACCTGCGGGAGCCGCTCGATCTGCCGAATCGCCTCCCAGCCGATGAAGCCGACCAGTCCGCCGGTGAGGGGCGGATGTCCCGGAACATGCGGGGTTCCCCAGCGCTCATAGAGTTCTGCGAGAGCTTCGAGCGGTGCCGTCGGCGGGGTGGCGCCGAGCGCGCGATCGGCTGAGAGTCCGTAGTCGAGCCAGACCGCGACATCCGCAGCCTGGGTCAGGACGCCAAAACTCGAGACACCGATGAACGAGTAGCGTGACCAGATGCCGCCCTGCTCGGCCGATTCGAGAAGGAAGGTGCCAGGTTCGCCCTTTGCGAGCTTGCGATAGATGCCGACCGGAGTCTCGCCGTCGGCGAAGAGCTCGCGGATGACCGGCACGACGCGGTGGGCGTCGAGGAGCGAGTCGAACTGCTCTTTCGTGGTGGTCTCACGCATCGGGGTCACCAACCACCGGCGTCAGAGCATCGACGTCGAAGCAGGCGTGCGCCCCGGTGTGACAGGCATTGCCGATCTGCTCGACGGTCACGAGCAGGGTGTCGGCGTCGCAGTCGAAGGCAGCGCCGCGCACGTATTGTCGATGGCCGGAGGTGTCGCCCTTTCGCCAATACTCCTGGCGCGAGCGCGACCAGAAGGTCACCCGCCCCTCGGTCAGCGTGCGGCGCAGCGCCTCGGCATCCATGTAACCGAGCATGAGCACCTCACGGGTGTCCCACTGCTGGATGATCGCCGGCAGCAGGCCGACACTATTGAAGGTCGCGCGTTCGAGAACGGCGTCGATGCTGGTGTCCATTGCCTACCTCACAGAGATTCCCGCTGCCGCGAGCTGTCGTTTAACGTCGCCGACGGTCAGTTCGCCGTTGTGAAATACGGATGCCGCGAGCACGGCATCCGCCCCCGCTTCGATCGCCGGTGCGAAGTGTTCGACTGCGCCTGCGCCACCGCTCGCGATGATGGGAACGGTGGACAGCTCGCGCATCAACCGCACGAGTTCCAGGTCGAACCCGGCCCTGGTGCCGTCGGCGTCGATCGAATTGACGAGAAGCTCTCCCGCGCCGCGCTCGATGACCTCGCGTGCCCAGTCGAGCGCGTCGAGATCTGTCTCCCGACGGCCGCCATGGGTCGTGACCACAAAACCGGACCTCGTGGCGGCCGAGCGCTTGACGTCGAGCGAAAGCACGAGCACCTGCGCGCCGAAACGGTCGGCGATCTCGCCGACGAGCGCCGGCCGGAGGATTGCGGCGCTGTTCAGCCCGACCTTATCGGCCCCGCTTGCCAGCAGACGACTGACATCCTCGGTGCTGCGGACTCCCCCGCCGACCGTCAAGGGAATGAACACCTGTTCAGCGGTCGCCCGCACGACGTCGTAGGTGGTCGCGCGATTGTCGACCGTCGCCGTCACGTCGAGGAACGTGATCTCGTCCGCGCCCTGCTCGTAGTATCGGCGGGCGAGCTCGACCGGGTCGCCCGCGTCGCGCAGGTTTTCGAAATTGACGCCCTTGACGACGCGACCGTCGGCCACGTCGAGGCAGGGAATTACCCGCACGGCGACCGACACGACTAAATCCGGGCCGCGTGAATCGGGCTCACCAGGATCGCGCGCGCGCCGAGCTCGTAGAGCTCATCCATGACGTGGTTGGTGTCTTCGCGCGGCACGATGACGCGGACTGCGACCCACGCGCTGTCCCGGAGGGGCGAGATGGTTGGCGACTCGAGCCCCGGGGTGATAGCCGAGGCCGCATCGAGGAGTTTCACCGGGAGGTCGTAATCCATGAGCACGTACTGCCGGGCGACGAGAACACCCTGCAGTCGGCGCTGGAGGGTGGTGATTCCGGGGAGATCCTGCTTCGCGCTGATCAGCACGGCGGTCGACTCGAGGATGACCGGGCCGAAGATTTCGAGGCCCTGGGCGAGCAGGGTGGAACCGGTCGACACCACGTCCGCCACGGCATCCGCGACCCCGAGGCGCACCGCGGACTCGACGGCGCCATCGAGGCGCACGAGCTCGGCCTTCACCCCGGACTTCGTGAGGAAGTCGCCGACGAGTCCCGGGTAGCTCGTCGCGACGCGAACTCCGTCCAGCTGCTCGAGCGTGTCGAAAGCTCCCCGCGGACCGGCGAAACGAAAGGTCGACGCACCGAAGTCGAGGCTCGCGATCTCAACCGCGCTCGAGCCAGAGTCGAGCAGCAGGTCTCGCCCGGTGATGCCGACATCCAGTGCGCCGGAGCCGACATAGGTCGCGATGTCACGGGGGCGAAGATAGAAGAATTCGACGTCGTTGCGCCGGTCGGACACGGTGAGGGCGCGCGGATCCCGGCGGCTGGCGTATCCGGCTTCCACCAGCATTTCGGCAGCGGTTTCGCTCAGCGAGCCCTTGTTGGGCACTGCGATTCGCAACATTTCGGTGTCTCTTTACTCGCTGTCACACAGCGTGGTCGATGGATGTGGTGGGCCGGACGCACTCACAGATGTCGGTAAACATCCGTGATCGTCAGTCCCTTCGCGACCATCAGCACCTGCAGGTGGTAGATCAGCTGGGAGATCTCTTCGGCGGTCTCATCGTTCGACTGGTATTCGGCTGCCATCCACACCTCGGCGGCCTCCTCGACGATCTTCTTGCCGATGGCGTGCACTCCAGCATCGAGTTCGGCCACCGTGCCGGACCCGGCGGGCCTCGACACGGCCTTCTCGCTCAGCTCCACAAAGAGATCGTCGAACGTTTTCACAAGGACAAGGCTACCGGTCGCGGCTGTTCCCGCCGTTTCGCCAGGGACGCCGGGCGTGTTTTCGTCAATGCAGAAGCGTTTCTCAGCGCGCGTTGCCGAGCGTGAGCACAGCGGAGCTGCGGGTCAGCTCACGCCGAGCAGGTCGATCACGAATATCAGGGTGCGGCCGGAGAGCTGGTGCCCGGCGCCCGCTGCGCCGTACGCGAGGTGCGGCGGCACGACGAGCTGGCGTCGCCCGCCGACCTTCATTCCGGGGATGCCCTGCTGCCAGCCTGCGATGAGGGAGGTGAGCGGGAAATCGACCGACTGGCCGCGGCCCCAGGAGGAGTCGAACTCCTCGCCCGACTCAAAGTCGACGCCGAGATAATGCACATCCACCTTGTCACCCGGCTTCGCCTCGGCGCCCGTCCCGATCGCGAGGTCGGTGACGACCAGGTCGGCGGGTGCGTTGCCCTCGTAGAAGTCGATCTCGGGCTTGGTCTTGTTGAAGTCAGTCATGATAAATATCCAATCAGACTTTCCACCCGAGCACGGCGCCGAAGTTCTTCTTTCGCCAAGCCGCGCGAGCGTGAAAGCGCAATTCTGGCGGCCGTCGACCGCCAGCGACTCGCTACTTCAGGATGCGGATGAGCTTGCGGTTGACGAACTCCTCGATACCGAAGCGGCCGAGTTCACGGCCGAAACCGGACCTCTTAACGCCACCGAATGGCAGCTCCGGGCTGTCGAGGCCGACGCCGTTGACAAACACCATGCCTGCCTCGATCTGGTCGGCGACGCGCATGATCTGGTCGGGGTCGGTCGAGAAGAGATAAGACCCGAGGCCGAAGGGCGTGTCGTTTGCCAGCGCGACGGCAGCAGTTTCATCCTTTACGCGGTACACCACGGCGACCGGGCCGAAGAACTCTTCGCTGTGCGCGTCCATTGAGGAGGTGACATCCGTAAGCACGGCCGCGGGAAAGTAGGTGCCTTTTCGCTCGCCGCGAGAAACAACGGTCGCGCCCTGAGCGACCGCGCGGTCGAGTTGCTGGCCGAGAGTGTCGGCGGCCGCAAGCGAGGACAGCGGGCCGAGCGCAGTGCCAGGAAGCGACGGGTCAGCGGGAGTCTCAGCGGTCAGCTTCGCGGCAAACCGCTCAAGGAAGTCTTCGTAAAGTTCCTCAAGAACGATGAACCGCTTGGCCGCGTTGCACGCTTGGCCATTGTTGTCGTTGCGACCCGAGACGGCGGCATCCACCGTCGCATCGAGATCGTCAGTGCTCAGCAGGATGAATGGATCCGAACCGCCGAGTTCGAGCACAACCTTTTTCAGGTTGCGGCCGGCCACCTCAGCTACTGCCGCGCCCGCTCGCTCAGAACCGGTAAGCGAGACGCCGACCACTCGCGGGTCGGCGATAAGGGTGGCGATCTGATCGCTCGACGCATAGATGTTCTGGTAGGCGCCCGTCGGGAAGCCGGCATCGATGAACATTTGTTCCATCGCAGCCGAGGACTCCGGGCACTGCGACGCGTGCTTGAGCAGAATCGTGTTTCCGAGCACGAGGTTCGGCCCGGCGAATCGAGCGACCTGGTAGTACGGGAAGTTCCACGGCATGATGCCGAGCAACACGCCGAGGGAGGACCGACGGATGAATCCGGAGCCTTCGCCGTCAACGTCGATCTGCTCGTCGGCAAGGAAAGCCTCGCCGTTGGTGGCGTAGTACGAGTAGATGTCGGCGCTGAAGTCCACCTCTCCGAGGGCCTGCTCCATGGGCTTACCCATCTCGCGCACGATGATCTCGGCGAGCACTTCGCGTCGTTCTCGGTGCAGTTCAGCGACACGCTTGACGAGGGCGGCGCGCTGCGCGACGGTGCTCTTGCGCGACCAGCCCGTGTGTGCGGAATCGGCGGCCTCGACGGCTGTCTCGAGCTGGGCATCCGTCGCTGACGCGAACTGCGGACCCTCGGCGCCGGTAGCGGGATTAGTGACCGTATAACGGCTCATTAGAACTCCTCACGACGATGTGCAAAACGGGGTGTGCTCGGATGATCGACGCGGTCAAGCCGCTACCACGCGCATCTTCGCGAAAGAAACAGTACCACTGACGACGTCCCACCTAACTGCCGCGGCCCTCAACTGCTCGCCGCGATAATCGCCTTCACGCTCTTTCCAGCGAGGTGCGGTCCGGCCAGCACCGGTTCGTACCTCGCGGCCTCACCATCCCTCAGGCACGACGGCAAACACTCGACGATGGTCGAGTAGTTCGCGTTGTGAAAGAACGGCATGCTTTGCCTGCGGGTGGAGACCGTCGAGCCCGAGTCCGGGTTGACGACGCGGTGAATCGTTGAGGTCCAGCGATCGTTCGTCCACCGCGCCATGAGATCTCCGATGTTGATTACGAGTGCTCCCTCTACGGGCGGGATGGGGATCCAAGCAGCGGACGTCTCGTCGTGCACCTGGAGCCCTGCCCGTCCGAGTTCTTGACGAAGGATCGTGAGAGTGCCGTAGTCCGTGTGTGCCCCGGCTCGCAATTGCCCCTCATCGGGCGGCACGGGAAGCTCCGGGTAGTTGATCGCACGCAACGCGTTCGGGCCTACGTCGATCTTCTCGGCGAAGAAGTCAGCGGGTAGGTCGAGCCCGAGAGCGAACAAGCTCATCAGTCGAGTCGACAGTTGCGACATCGCCGCGTAGTAGGCCTCCCATGCCCTGCGCAGGTTGGCAGGGTGAACCGGCCACGAGTTGGGCGAGAATAGGCTCGCTTCGGTCTCGTCGACCGGCACGTGACCGGCTACGACGCCAGGTCCCATGTTGAACGACTCCTTGAGATCGCCAGGTGCAGCGCCTGCCACCGACTGCGCGAGGGACTCCGACTTCATCGGGAAGTATCCATAGAGCCCGCCGCTAGGTCGCTCAACCGCGAGCTTGGATTCGAAGGGCAAGTCGAAAAAGACCCGTGCGGCCTCCCAGCACGCATCCGCGACCACATCGTCGACTCCGTGATCGATCACTTGAAAAAACCCGACCTCGCGCAAGGTCGCGTCGATCTCCCGTGCAACTACA
>JAYTEZ010000036.1:0-9575 GCA_043734805.1 Microbacteriaceae bacterium | reverse complement strand
TGAGCGGCTCGGCGGACATGATGACGCCCGCCGCGTGCACCCCCCACTGGCGCTTGAGATTTTCGATGCCGCGGGCGGTCTCGAACACCTTGGCTGCTTGGCCGTCAGTCTCGAGGACCGCGCGGAAATCCGCCGCCTCCTTGTAGCGCGGGGCATCCTTGTCCAGCACGTCGCCGAGCGAGATGTCCTTGCCCATGATTGCCGGCGGCATGGCCTTGGTTAGCTTCTCACCCACCGAATAGGGCATGCCGAGCACGCGTGCCGAGTCCTTGAGCGCCTGTTTGGCCTTGATCGTGCCGTAGGTAACGATCTGGGCGACCCGGTCGTCTCCGTACTTGTCTGTGACATATCGGATGACTTCACCGCGTCGACGATCGTCGAAGTCAACGTCGACATCGGGCATGGAGACGCGCTCCGGATTGAGAAATCGCTCGAAGATCAGGCCGTGCGCGAGCGGATCGAGTTCGGTGATGCCCATGGCGTACGACGCCATCGACCCGGCCGCTGAGCCTCGACCCGGTCCAACCCGGATTCCCCGGGCCTTCGCCCAGCTGATGAAGTCGGCAACAACAAGAAAGTAACCGGGGAAGCCCATCTGCCTGATGACATCCACCTCGTACTTTGCCTGTGCGAGGTGCGCCTCGGACGGAGCGCCGTGGAAGCGCCGCTGCATCCCGGCATTGACCTCTTTCTCGAACCAGGTGGCCTCGGTCTCACCCGCCGGTACCGGAAAACGCGGCATGAGGTCGCGCTTCTCGAACGACACCTCACAGCGCTCAGCAATGAGGAGGGTGTTGTCACAGGCCTCCGGATGGTCGCGGAAGAGGTGACGCATCTGGCTCGCCGACTTGAGGTAGAACTCGTCAGCGTCGAACTTGAAACGGTTCGGGTCATCCAGGGTCGACGCCGACTGCACGCAAAGGAGTGCGGCGTGCGCCGTTGCGTCGTGCGCGTGCGTGTAGTGCAGGTCGTTGGTCGCGACCAGGGGAAGCCCTAAGTCTTTCGCGAGCCGGAGGAGGTCTTCCATGGTGCGACGCTCGATGTCGATTCCGTGGTCCATGACCTCGGCGAAGAAGTTGCCGGCGCCGAAGATATCGCGAAAGTCTGCCGCCGCCTTTCTGGCCTCGTCGTACTGACCGAGCCGCAAGCGTGTCTGTACCTCGCCACCGACGCAGCCGGTCGTCGCGATGATTCCTCTCGAATACTGGCTGAGCAACTCGCGATCCATGCGGGGCTTGAAGTAAAAACCCTCGATCGACGCGAGCGACGACAGCCGAAACAGGTTATGCATGCCCTCGTTGTTCTCCGAGAGGAGCGTCATATGGGTGTACGCGCCAGAGCCAGCCACATCATCCTGGTTCTGGTGAGTGCCACCCCAGCGAACGCGCGTCTTGTCCTGCCTGGCCGTACCTGGCGTAACGTACGCCTCGGTGCCAATGATCGGCTTCACGCCGTTAGTCGTCGCCTGCTTCCAAAAGTCGTAGGCACCGAACATATTGCCGTGGTCGGTCATCGCGATTGCGGGCATTCCCTCGCCTGCTGCCGCCTTCATGAGCGGAGCGATCCGAGCCGCGCCGTCCAACATCGAGTACTCGCTGTGCACGTGCAAATGCACGAAAGAATTACTACTGGATGGCACAACTGCTCCGAAACGCGAGGGTGAGAACCTTTAGCTTAAGCCCGGGTCAGTCTCCGCGGAGAACGCCGAGGGCGTGTTGCAGGTCGGCCGGGTACACACTCGTGAACAGCACGGGTTCGCGCGTTCCCGGATGTCGGAATCCGAGCTGCTTCGCGTGCAGCCACTGCCGCGTGAGGCCGAGCCGCGCCGAAATCGTGGGGTCAGCTCCGTACATCGAGTCCCCCACGCACGGATGTCGCTGCGCAGCCATGTGCACTCGGATCTGGTGTGTGCGACCGGTCTCCAGGTGGATCTCAAGCAGTGACGCGCTCGGGAACGCCTCGAGTGTCTCGTAGTGCGTCACGGCAGATTTTCCGTCCGCCGTGACCGCGAACTTCCAGCTGGAACTCGGGTGCCGCCCGACCGGTGCGTCGATCGTGCCGGCTAACGGATCGGGGTGACCCTGCACGACGGCGTGGTAGATCTTTGTCACTTCGCGGTCGTGGAATGCGCGTTTGAGTTCCGAGTAGGCGTGCTCGCTCTTCGCCACAACCATGAGACCGCTCGTGCCCGCGTCGAGCCGGTGAACGATACCGGCGCGCTCGGCCGCCCCCGAGGTCGAAATGCGAAAACCCGCCCCGGCGAGGGCTCCAAGCACCGTCGGCCCGGTCCAGCCGATCGAGGGGTGCGCCGCGACTCCGACCGGCTTGTCGACGACAACGATGTCGTCGTCGTCATAAACGATAGTGAGATCGGGCACGATCACGGGCTGGATCGACGGCACCTCACGCGGCTGCCATGACACCTCGAGCCAGCTGTCGGCGCGCAGACGATCGGATTTGCCGACAACCGCCCCGTCCACGCTCACTCCCCCGGCCTCCGCGACCTCCGCCGCGAAGTTGCGGGAAAACCCCATGAGCTTGGCGAGGGCCGCGTCGACCCTTTCGCCGGCGAGCCCATCCGGAACTGGCAGACTGCGGAATTCCATCGCGTGCCTAGGTGCCGTCCGCCGACGCATCCGCCGGGGTCTCTGGCCCGGGCTTCGAGGGCCCCTCGGCGTCCGCGTGCGCCGACCGCCCGACGCTCCGCCGACCGTCGAGCCCGACGCCCCGCAGGGTCAGGATGATGAAGAGACCCATGCTGGCGACAATGAATGAATCGGCGATGTTGAAGATCGCCGGGAAGCCATACACCTGGATGAAGTCGATCACGTGACCGACGCCGAATCCGGGTTCACGGAAGAGGCGATCAGTGAGGTTGCCGGTGGTGCCGCCGAGAAGCATCCCGAACAAGATCGCCCAGCCAACCGAGCGGATTCGTCGGGCGAAGCCGATGATAAATATCGTCACGGCAGATGCCGCGATCGAGAAGATCCAGGTTGACCCGCTCGCGATCGAGAACGCCGCACCCGAATTCTTGACGAAATGGAACTGCAGCACCTGGCCGAGAATGCGAACCTGCTCACCCTCGCTCAGGTGGGTGACGATCAGGAACTTGGCGACCTGGTCGACCCCGTAGACAGCCAGCGCGACGACGGCCAGCGCGATGAGCGCTCGGACGCTGACCTTACGTGCGCGAACCTTCGCCTGCGGCTCAGTTACCGCCAAAGCCCTTGAAACTGGCTCGCGGTGGTGTCGGCCCGCTGTCGTACGAATCATTCTGCGCTGGGACACTGTCGTACGCGGAGATGGGTGCCGCGTCGCCGACCGCGACATTGCTGGCTGGGACGTTGCCGGATGGGACGTTGCCGGATGGCGACTCGCTCGAATCGAGCTCACGCAACTGGCTCTCGATGTACCCCTTGAGCTTCTGGCGATACTCACGCTCGAAGATGCGGAGCTCTTCGATGCGAGACTCGAGCGAGGAACGCTCCTGCTCGAACGTGCTGATTTGCACTCGCTGCGCGGCTTCTGCCTCGCTGACGAGGCGAGCGGCAGTGGCATGGCCCTCTGCGATGAGAGCGTCTCGCTTTTCGATGCCCTCGCGGACATGCTCTTCGTGGAGCTTGCGGGCAAGTTGCAACAGGTTGTTGGTGCTGCCGGAATCGATGGAATTCTGCTCGGACGCCATCGGGTAGGTCGGCGGAGCAGCGACCGGCGGGGCCAGCACCGGCGGGGTTGCGACAAGCGCCGCAGCGCCGTACTGCGGCTGGCTGACATCACCGAACCGGGGCTGCTGCGCTGCATCTGGGAACGACGGCGCCTGTGTTGCGCCTCGCTGCAGTTCGTTGATACGGGCCTCACCCGCGATCAACCGCTGACGCAGTTCCTCGTTTTCCTGATTGAGACGCCGCAACTCTACGACAACCTCGTCCAGGAAGTCGTCGACCTCATCCTGGTCGTAGCCCTCGCGAAACTTGGTCGGCTGGAACCGCTTGTTGACTACGTCTTCAGGCGTAAGTGCCATGGGTGTCACCTCAAAAAACTTTCTGGTTCAGCGCGAATAACGGTTAGCTAACGCTAGCAAACAAGCGGCCCTATCGGGATGTGATAGTACAGCAGTCTTCGACCACACTCCCAGATTACACGGTGTCTGCATTACCTCAGCAGGGAATTGAGGTAAATCAGAATCACGACGAAAAGCATGACAATGCTCCAGGCGAAATCGATCGCTGCGCCGCCGATTCGAATGGAGGGGACGAACCGCCGTACGAGCCTGATCGGCGGATCGGTGAGAGAGAAGACGAACTCGGAAAGAACGAGACCGATACCCGTCGGTCTCCAATCCCTGGAAAAGTTCCGCGCCAGATCCAACACGAACCTTCCCCAGAGCACGAAAAAGTACAGCAGAAAAATGTAGTGAGCAATGTTCGCCGGAATAGCGACAGCGGACACGAAAGTCCCCAACTTTCGGGATTGAGGTTTAGGACTGTGCGAAGAAAGAGGCGTCCACGTCCGACTCGACCTCCGCATGGTCGCCGCTCACCGCAACGTGCGCGGGAGAAAGCAGGAAGACCTTGTTCGTGACACGCTCGATCTTTCCGTACAGGCCCTGAGAGAGTCCGCTCGCGAAATCGACGAGACGCCTGGCCTCTGTTTCGCTCATCTGCGACAGGTTGATGATCACGGGAATGCCTTCGCGAAAGCTCTCGGCGATCACCTGCGCGTCTTTGTACTGGCGCGGATGAACGGTAAGGATCTCATTCATTTCGGTCGGAACGACATTCCTGTGGCCGGTCGTACGACGGAGCGGAGTTACCAGTGCGCGGCTTCCGGCGGCCGGCGGCGCCTGGTGAGCGACCGGGGCCGCTGGCGCCGCTTGGGTGCCGCCCTTGTAGTCAAACTCCTCATCGGCCAGGCCAAGATAGACCATGGTCTTGCGCAGCGGATTTGCCATTTCGTGCCTCCTGTGGTGAAACTCTCTGACTCAAGATTAACCGGCAAGCCGCCGGTTTCCCGTGATTGCGGACCCAATCCGCAGGTGTGTCGCACCTTCGAGGATTGCCTCCCGAAAGTCGCCAGACATCCCGGCCGAAATGAACCGAGCGGCGGGTGCCAGTCGAACCACACGCTCGGACGCAACACGAAGCCTCGAGAAGGCAACGCGTGGCTCTTCGCCCACCGGAGCAACCGCCATCAGGCCGAGGAGATTCAGGCCGGGAGTCGTGAGCACCAGCTCCGTCGTCCGTTCGAGCTCAGAATCACGAACCCCTCCCCGGTTCGCGTCGGTGGTGAGGTTGAGCTGCACGAAGCAGTCGATCGAGGTCTCGCTCGATCCGAGAGCCTCGATGACGGATGCTCGATCGAGGGAATGGATCACGTTCGCGTACGCGCGCACCTGCCGTGCCTTTTTGCTCTGGAGCTGCCCGATGAAATGCCAGGTGAGGTCGAGGTCCCCGAGTTCCGCTACCTTGCCAAGCGCCTCCTGATGTCGGCTCTCGCCGAAGTCACTCACACCGAGGGTTTGAAGCTCCCGCACCAGGCTTGCGGGGTGGAACTTCGTGACAACGATCGTGGTGATCGTGTCCGGATCACGACCTGCCGCGTGCGCAGCATCGACAATTCCGGCGCGCACCGAATCGAGGCGATCCGTCAGTGAGTCCTGGCTGGTCATTTCCCCTGGTCGGGTGCGAGGTGCTACTTGAGGAAGTCGGGGATGTCCAGGTCATCCTCGCCATCATCGAACACCGGGTCTTTCGGCGCGCTCTGATACTCCGGCTCTGTCGCCCAGTTCGGTACAGAAGCTGCTGACTCGGCCTGGACCATTGCTCCTGCGCCAACCGGAACCAGCACATCGGCGTTCACGAAGTTCGAGCGATGCCCGTTCTTCGTGACGACGGGCTCTCCGCCGTCGAAACCGGCGGCAATCACCGTGACACGAACCTCGTCACCGAGCGTGTCGTCGATGACGGCACCGAAGATGATGTTGGCCTCCGGATGCACGGCCTCCTGTACGAGCCGCGCTGCGTCATTGATCTCGAAGATGCCGAGATTGGAGCCACCCTGGATCGACAACAGCACCCCGTGTGCACCGTCGATGCTCGCCTCGAGCAACGGGGACGCGACCGCGAGTTCCGCGGCCTTGATCGCTCGGTCGGCGCCCCGGGACGAACCGATACCCATGAGAGCTGAGCCTGCACCCTGCATGACGGACTTGACATCGGCGAAGTCGAGGTTGATGAGGCCCGGAGTGGTGATGAGGTCGGTGATCCCCTGAACCCCGGCGAGTAGCACCTGGTCGGCGGTGGCAAAGGCCTCGAGGAACGAGATGCCACGGTCGCTGATCTCGAGAAGACGGTCGTTCGGGACGACGATGAGAGTATCGACCTCGCTCTTGAGCGCCGCGATACCGACATCCGCCTGTGCAGCGCGTCGCTTGCCCTCGAATCCAAATGGACGGGTGACGACACCGATAGTGAGCGCGCCGATCGACTTGGCGATGCGCGCAACGACGGGGGCGCCTCCGGTGCCCGTTCCCCCGCCCTCGCCTGCCGTGACGAAGACCATGTCGGCGCCAGCAAGCGCTTCCTCAATCTCTTCAGCGTGATCCTCGGCCGCCCGGCGTCCGACTTCGGGGTCAGCCCCGGCGCCGAGACCGCGGGTGAGTTCGCGACCGACGTCGAGCTTGACGTCGGCGTCACTCATGAGGAGCGCCTGCGCATCGGTGTTGATGGCGATGAATTCGACTCCGCGCAAGCCGAGTTCGATCATCCGGTTGACGGCGTTGACGCCACCTCCGCCTATGCCGACGACCTTTATCACGGCTAAGTAGTTCTGGTTCGATGTCACGTCCGGCCTCCGCTAGAAACTTTCAACCTTTACCTGAGCCTTAAAGTTATGCTCAGTATAGGTTTCCTTGTTTTGAAGTTAAGCGAGAGAACGGGTGAGTGACGTGAGGTGCTCCAGCGTGTCGGAAACTCCGAGTGAACCGTGGCACATCGGCGGCGGAGAAAAACCAACCGGGCGGTCAACCCGGACCGACGACGGGACGGGTCGGAGCCGAAACATCGAACGTGACGGCGGTGCCCGGATCCTGGAGCTTGACCAATTCGGCGAGCACCCTGGCCTTCAGCGCGGACTGTTCGGCACTCCCCCAGACGACGGACTGTCCGACGCCCGCCAGCACGAACATCACGTTGTCCTTCGTCAGGGCAGACACCGTGTCCACCTGCGGCAGTAGGTTCGCCGGAAGAGCCAGCAGCACGGCCACCGCCGCGGTGAAGGCGACGCTGTCCTTCGAAGCGGTGCCGAGTTCGATCAGGGGAAGGCCAGGCGGACGATCCGGGACGGTGTCGATCACGACACCGGCGGGGTCGACGACTATGAAGCCGGCTGGCGTCAGTACGGTGCCGATTGGCGCGCGTTCGGCAATGCGGATGACCAGCGTGTTGGGCGGGACAATCTCCGTCACGAAGCTACGGATGAGCGGGAACTTCGAGAGCGATCGGGTGATCTTACCGAAATCGAGTAGAGCCAGCGGCGTACCCAGTTGGGGGCCAACGACAGCGCGCACGCTCGCCGCGCTGACCCGGGATGCGCCTTCGACCGTTATTGTCGTGAGCGACAGCAGCGGTGAGTAGACGGCGCCCGTCACGAGGGCCGCCATGACCACGAGACTCAGGACGCCAACGAGCCACGTCACTTTCCTCTGACGGGATCGGCGAGTAAACCGGCGAACTTCGATTCGTTCGTACCTACGCCTCGAACGAGCGGCCTTTTTGAGCTCACGATCGGCCTCGGCCACAAGCGGTTTCGCGGCGCCCGCGCCCCCGCCCGCCCGCGAATTCTGCTTCCGGCGTGGCCCGGTCGGAGCCGTTGGGTCCGTCGGTACGCCTTCTCGCACGGGGGAATGCGTCTTCGGGGCATTAGCCTTCGGTGCCTGCGCCTTCGGGGCACGGTCGGCCGCGGCGGACGGTTTCGGTGTGCCCGCTCGTCGACGGGGCTGCGGTTCCGGCTGGCTGGCTGGCGGTCGGTCGAATCCCTCCGGCCGCTTCATCGGCCGCCGGAATCGTCTGGCGGCGGCGAAGAAATGGCAGCGCCGGGTTCATCCGCAACGAGCTGTTCACGGGAAGCACGGTCGTCAAGGGCGACGAGCAGTTGCGGGATGATCTGATAGATGTCGCCTCCCCCCATGGGGATGATGATGTCACCCGCCTTGGCGATCGAGGCCGCGTACTCTGCGGCATCCTGCCAGTCCGCGAAATAGTGCACCCTCCCCTGGTCGGTGAACCGATCGGTGATCAACGCGCCGGTGACGCCGGGCTCCGGATCCTGCCGCGCACCGTAGATCGGAACCACGATCGTGTGATCTGCGAGCGTCTCGAACGTCTCGGCGAACTCCGCAGACATCTGCCGAGTGCGCGAGTAGAGGTGCGGCTGAAAGATCGGAATGAGGCGACCGCCGCCGACCACACCGCGCGCGCCGGACAGCGCCGCTCGAATTTCGGTCGGATGATGGGCGAAGTCGTCGTAGACGCGAACGCCGCGCACCTCGCCGCGAAGCTCAAAGCGGCGTTCGGTTCCCTCGAAAAGCGCGATCGCATCGAGCGAGGCCTGCGGTTCGAAGCCGAGAGCGACGAGAACCCCGAAAGCGCCGGCGGCGTTGATGGCGTTGTGCAGTCCGGCCACGCGGAGTTCCGTGCTGTAGTCGGCTCCGGCATAGGCGAGGGTGAAGGAGACAACACCGAGGCTGACGACCGAATGGAGCCGGATGTCGGCATCCGGATGCTGACCGAAGGTTGTCACCGTCCGATCGCCAAGGCGAGTGCTGACGGCCACGGCTCTCGCGTCGTCGCTCGAAATCACCACACGTTCGCGTGCGGTGCGCGCGAACGCGACGAAAGCCTGTTCGAACGCGTCCGCTGAGCCGTAGTGGTCGAGATGATCGGGGTCGACATTGGTGATGAGGGAGATTGCGGTGTCGTACAGCAGGAAAGAGCCGTCCGACTCATCGGCCTCGACCACGAAGACATCGCTCGAACCCGTGGCCGCGCTCACCCCGAGCGAGCGGATCACTCCCCCATTGACGAAACCAGGGTCCGCCCCCAACTCGAGCATTGCGGTGATGATCATCGCGGTCGACGTCGTCTTGCCGTGGGCGCCGGCAACAGCAACCACCCGGTGATTTCTCGTGAGCCAGGCGAGTGCCTGCGCACGGTGAACGATCGGGAGGCCGCGCTCGCGAGCGGCACGGTACTCAGGGTTGTCCTCGGCGATCGCTCCGGTCACGACAAGCGTGTCGACGCCAATAATATTCTCGGCCGCGTGCCCGATCGCGATTTCGATACCGCTCGCACGGAGCGCCTCGACCGTCTCGGTGGCACGGATGTCTGAGCCGGTGACGGGAATGCCCGCGGCGGCGAAAAGCCGCGCGATCCCGCTCATCCCCGCGCCCCCGATGCCGACAAAGTGCACCGATCCGAGCCGCTCGGGAACGGCCTGGGAGAAATCAGACTTGATCATCGTGACTAATTTACCGGGGCGCGTGCGGCATCCGTGACGAGGTCGACCATGCGATC
>JAYTEZ010000035.1:0-5108 GCA_043734805.1 Microbacteriaceae bacterium | reverse complement strand
CCCACCCGAGGCGAACCCCGGCGCGAACTTGTGTGAGGGCTGTCGCGCGATTGATGATGATCGTGCGGCAGCCGACGGCGTATTTCGGCGGTGCGTGTTTCCTGCCCGGTTAGGCGTGGGTTTGGGCGATGCGACCGAGCAGCCCGTTGACAAAGCCGGCGGAGTCCTCTGTACTGAGCGACTTCGCGGCCTCCACCGCCTCCGAGATCGCGACGCTGTCCGGGACCGTGTCGTTGAACAGGATTTCCCAGATTCCGATCCGGACGATCGCACGGTCGGTCACGGGCATCCGATTGATCGTCCAGCCCTGGGCGTAGGTCTCGATCAGTTCGTCGATCTCGTCGCCGTGTTCGCCGATTCCCTCGACGATTTCGCGCGCATAGGCCCAGGAGTTCCAGCGATCCGGTTCTTTACTGGCCCGTTCCGCCTCCATTGCAATGGCCGCGTTGAGAGAAATTTCCCGCAGATCCGCTCCGTAGAGCAGATCGATGGCGCGCTTACGCGCTTTTGTGCGTACACCCATGAGTCGACCCCGCCTAGTTGACGCGACCGAGGTAGCTGCCGTCGCGCGTGTCGACCTTGACTTTTGTGCCGAGTTCGAGGAACAGGGGTACCTGGATCTGGTAGCCGGTCTCAACCGTCGCTGGCTTCGTTCCACCGGTCGAGCGGTCACCCTGGAGGCCTGGCTCCGTGTAGGTGATCTCCAGGACTACGGATGCGGGAAGCTCGACGTACAGCGGTGCACCGTTATGCAGCGCAATGGTCACGTTCTGGTTCTCAAGCATGAAGTTGGCTGCGTCACCGACGGCAGTCGGGGAGAGGGTTATCTGGTCGTAGTTGCCCACATCCATGAACACGTAATTCTCGCCATCCGCGTAGAGATACTGGAACTCCGAGCGGTCAACCGTTTCGGTCTCGATCTTCGCGCCGGCGTTGAAGGTGCGGTCGACGACCTTGCCGGTCATCACGTTCTTGACCTTGGTGCGCACGAAGGCTCCACCCTTGCCGGGCTTCACGTGCTGGAACTCGATCACGGTCCAGAGCTGGCCGTCCATGTTGAGAACGACGCCGTTCCTGATGTCAGCGGTTGAGGCCATGACTGTAAATCCGTTCGATGTTGGGTTGAGGAGAGTCAGCGATCCCGCGCGGGGAAACCAGCGGCCAAGTCTACCGGCTCAGCCCAGTTTGCGATTGATGGCGTCGAGGGCGAGCAGATACGAGTCGAATCCGAAGCCCGCGATGACACCGGTCGCGACCCCGGAGATGACGCTGTTATGGCGGAATTCCTCCCGCGCGTGCGGGTTGGTGATGTGCACCTCCACGAGAATCAGGCCCGCCCTGGTGACGAGAGCCGCGGCATCCCGAAGCGCGTACGAATAGTGCGTGAACGCCGCCGGGTTCAGGATGACCGGACTCGACGTGTCGACGGCCTCGTACAGCCAGCCGATGAGCTCGGCCTCATCGTTGGTCTGGCGCAGGTCGATGGCGTGCCCGGGAGGTGCCTCCCGATCGAGCGCCGAACGGAGGTCTGCGAGGGTTCCGCTGCCGTAGACATCCGGCTCACGACTGCCGAGCCGCCCAAGGTTCGGACCGTTGAGAACGAGGATGCTGACCATGAGTGTTGAGCCTAGCGGTCGCTCGCGCTCAGGTGCGGGTCATCCGACCTGCTCCGTGTGGCTCTGCACGACGGCAGCAACCGGACCGAGAGTCTCGGCGCGCTGTTACGAACCAATCTCCTGGTAGGCCGCGAAGAGCAGGCTCTCGTCCGGGCCGGTGAGCACGGTTGGCTTCGCGAGATCGTCAAGCACGATGAAACGCAACATGCTTCCGCGGGCCTTCTTGTCCCGCTTCATCACCGAGAGCAGGGTGCTCCAGCGCCCGAGCGGGTACGAGACCGGGAGCTGCAGCGAGGTCAGGATGCTGCGGTGCCGGTCGACGATGTCATCCGACAGTCGCCCGGTGAGTCGTGCGAGCTCCGCGGCGTAGACCATGCCGATTGCGACCGCCGCACCGTGCCGCCACTGGAATCGCTCGGCGTACTCGACCGCGTGTCCGAGAGTGTGACCGTAGTTGAGAATCTCGCGAAGGCCGTGGTCCTTGAAATCTTCGCCGACGACCCGCGCCTTCAGTTCGATCGACAGCTCGACCATGCGACGGAACTCGTCGCTCTCTGAATTCGTCGCAACCTCCACGTCACGTTCGATGATGTCCAGGATCTCCGGTTTGGCGATAAAACCGCACTTCACAACCTCCCCGAACCCGGCAAGAATCTCCATCTGGCTGAGGCCGTTGAGCGTGTCGAGGTCGGCGACCACGCCGGACGGCGCGTAGAACGCACCGACGAGGTTCTTGCCCTCGGCGGTGTTGATGCCGGTCTTGCCGCCGATCGAGGCGTCCACCATGCCGAGCAGCGTTGTCGGCACCTGGATGAGTCGGATGCCTCGGAGCCAGGTAGCGGCGACGAAGCCGGCGAGGTCGGTGGTCGCTCCCCCGCCGAAGCCGATCACGACGTCAGTGCGGGTGAAGTCAGCCTGGCCCATGACCTGCCAGCAGAAGGCCGCGACCTCCACCCGCTTGCCGGTTTCGGCATCCGGAATCTCGGCCAGCAGCACCTCACAATCACCGAGCAGGCTCTCGCGAAGGGCCGCGGCACGCGCTCCGAGGGTCGGCGGATGCACGATCAGCACCTTCTTCGCGTGCGGGCCTATCAGCTCGCCAAGGGTGCCGAGGATGCCGCGCCCGATAAGGACGTCGTAGGCGTCGGCGCCGGGGACGGTGATGGTGGTAACGCTCATCGTGGTTGCTCCGCAGCGGTATGACCGGATACCCAGGCGGCGATCTCCGCCGCGATCTGGTCGATCGGTCGATCAGATGTGTCCCAGGTTTTGGATGCCAGCCGCTCGTAGATTTCCCGCCTCGCCTCGGCGAGGGTCTTCCAGGCGTCGATTCCACCAGCCAGGAGCGGGCGAGTCGAGCCTGCAATCCGCGCTTCGACGGCATCGGGTCGCACCGTTACAAGCACAACGCGCTGGCCGACTAGATCCGCCTGGGTGTCTGGATCGAGCACGGCACCGCCGCCGAGCGAAACGACCGCTCCCTCGGAAAGTGCCCGAGCCACCTGAATGCGCTCAAGGCGACGAAAATGTGCTTCGCCCTTGGCCGCGAAGAGGTCGGCGATCGGGCCGTAGGCCGCGACAATTCGACGATCGGTGTCGACGAAGTCGGCGCCGATCAGCCGAGCAACTCGCTTGCCCAGCCGAGTCTTGCCGGCTCCCGGTGGGCCGATCAGTACGAGGTGTGGCGCGGTCCCGGTCACGAGCCGAGCAGCGGGTCGGAGGCGGATTCGGTTCGAAGGTTGACGGGGATCGCGGCCAGGTACGAATCGAAGTTGCGCTTCGTCTCGGCGACCGAGTCGCCACCGAATTTCTCAAGGACCGAATTCGCCAGCACCAGCCCTACCATCGCCTCCGCGACCACGCCCGCGGCGGGAACCGCACAGACATCCGAACGCTGGTGGTGAGCCTCGCCAGCGGCGCCCGTCGCGATGTCGACCGTGCGAAGCGCGTGCGGCACGGTCGAAATGGGTTTCATCGCGGCGCGTACCCGCAGCACGGTACCCGTACTCATGCCGCCTTCTGTGCCGCCAGCTCGGTCGCTCGACCTGGTGATGCCGGAATCCGTCTGGAACAGCTCGTCGTGCGCCTGGGATCCCCTGCGTGTGGCAGTCAGGAACCCATCGCCGACCTCGACTCCCTTTATCGCCTGGATTCCCATGAGCGCACCCGCGAGCTGCGAGTCGAGTCGACGGTCCCAGTGCGTGTACGAGCCGAGCCCCGGCGGGAGTCCGAAGGCGAGCACCTCGACGACGCCGCCGAGGGTGTCGCCGTCTTCGTGGGCGGCGTCAACTTCGGCGACCATGAGCGCGGAAGTCGACGGATCGAAGCAGCGCAGCGGATCGGCATCCAGCGTCTCGACGTCTTTCGGGCCAGGCAGGACACTGCCTTCCGGCACGCGAACGGAACCTATTGACAGGGTATGGGCGAGCAGCCGGATGCCGAGCTCGGCGAGAAAGGATCGGGCGACCGCTCCGAGCGCGACCCGGGCGGCCGTCTCGCGGGCGCTCGCCCGCTCGAGCACGTTACGCGACTCATCGAAACCGTACTTCTGCATGCCGACGAGGTCGGCGTGGCCGGGACGTGGCCGGGTCAGGGCAGCGCCGCGTCCCTTCGGCAGGTTTTCGGGATCGACCGGCTCAGCGCTCATGACCTCGACCCAGCGCGGCCACTCGGTGTTGCCGATGCGCAGCGCGATTGGACTGCCCATGCTGAGACCGAAGCGCACCCCGCCACTGATGGTGAGCTCATCCTGCTCGAATTTCTGGCGAGCACCCCGACCATACCCGAGGGTGCGACGGTGCAGGTCCGACTGGATTGTGGCCATCGAGACGGGCACCCCCGCGGGCAGGCCCTCGAGGATCGCCACCAATTCCGGACCGTGCGATTCCCCTGCGGTCAACCAACGAAGCATGTAATGAATCCTCCCACAGGCGGCACGGTCGGCCGATCAGCGAGGCCGCGAACTCAGCCGCGAACTCAGCCGCGAACTCAGCCGAGCGCTCAGTCGAGCGCGACCGCGGCACGCATCGCCGCCAGCACCTTCGGCTCGTCGGGCAGTTCAAACGCGGGACTCCCCGCGACGAAGATCCGCACCTGCATGAGTGCCTGGTTCAGCAGCATGTCGAGGCCGGAGGCCACACGTCCGCCCGCCTCGAGCCAGGACAGCGCGAGCTGGCTCGGCCAGGGGTCGTAGGCAACATCGAGAAGAACGGATGACGCCCGGGTTGCCTCATCGAAACGGAGATCGTGGTCTGCACCGCCTGGCATGGTGCTGATGACCGCGTCTGGAAGGAATCCGACATCGAATCCGCGATTGAGCGCGCCGACGTCCGCGCCCCGCACATCGACGCCAAGGCGCTCACCGAGACTGACGAGTCCGGCCATCCTTTCCGGCGTGCGGGCGGAAACGGCAACGCGGCCAGCGCCGAGCTGAGCAACCGCGACGATCGCGGACGCCGCCGTCGCCCCGGCGCCGAGCACGCGAACGGCCGA
>JAYTEZ010000034.1:0-13398 GCA_043734805.1 Microbacteriaceae bacterium | reverse complement strand
ATCAACACCAGTCCGAAGATCAAGAACATGAAAGAGAACAGCGAGAGCAGCGCGGCACCCACGGCGATGAAGATCGCTCGCAGAATCAAGGCCATTATGATCCCGAAGATAAGAACCTTCTGCTGGTACTTATCCGGGACGGCAAAGGTCGACATGATGATCACGAAGACGAAGAGGTTGTCTACGGACAGGCTCTTCTCGACGAGATAGCCGGCGAAGTACTGCGCGCCGAGTTCCCCACCAACCTGTGCCATAAACACCAGCCCAAAGATGACCGCCACGGCGACATACAAAATTGAGGAGATAACTGCTTCGCGGAACTTGACCACGTGCGGTCGGCGGGCAGCCAGGCCAAGGTCGAGAGCGAGCAGGCCGACAATCAGGGCGATGGTAAGCGCCCAGCGGAGCGCGCTGACTTCGAACACTGGTCACCTTCCCGTTCGGACTAGCGTGAAATCTACGCTAATGCTACGACGCTGGTCCTTGACCGGCTGCGAGTTCGCCTGCCCGTGCGAGAGCAGCGGCGGTCGCCCGAGCAAAGAGTGCTGAGAGGTCAGCCCGCTCAAGCTCACCGATCGCCCGTTCCGTCGTTCCCTTCGGGCTGGTGACCCTTCGGCGAAGCTCGGAGGGAGCTGCGCCGGATGCCACCAGCAGTTCCGCCGCACCGAGGAACGTTCCGTTGACCATTGTCGCGGCCTCACTCTCACTAAACCCCATCCCGACCGCGGTGCTCGTGAGCTGCTCGATGAGGTAGAACACGTACGCCGGGCCAGAGCCGGAGATCGTGCCGAGCGCATCGATTTTGTTCTCGGGGATCTCCAATACCTCTCCGACCGTCTCGAACAGGACCCGCACGAGCGCCAGGTCATCCGCGCTGGCACGCGACCCCGCGCTCAGGCCTGTCACCCCGCGCCCAACGACCGCCGGAGTGTTGGGCATGGCCCGAAGTACCACCCCGGGCACCAGCGCCTCCATCGTCGCGATCGTCACGCCTGCCGCGACGCTCACCACAATCGCGTTCTCGGCGAGTGTCGGCGCAATTTCACGCAGCAGACCCGGCACCAGCGCCGGCTTCACGCCCAGAAGCACTATTCGGGCATCCGCGACCGCGATCAGATTTGCGGTTGGTTCGACCTCGAGTGCGTAGGAGGTCACGCCACGCGACCGCAGTGGCTCAGCCTTCGCCTCGGTGCGATTAGTGACGCGGATGCCACCGTCGACCACGACGGAGGGCTGGAGCAGTCCGCTCAGGATCGCGCTCCCCATCGATCCGGCGCCGAGGATAGCAATTGTGGGGAGGGTGCTCATGTGCCCATCCTAGGATTGACCACATGAGCACGCAGGGTGGCAGGAGGGCGATCGTTGCGGCTCTGGTCGCAAACTTTGGCATTGCGATCACCAAGTTCATTGCCTGGGCCTTCTCCGGCTCCCCCTCTATGCTCGCCGAGGGCGTGCATTCGCTCGCCGACACCGGCAACCAGTTGTTGCTGCTGCGTGGCGGTGCGAAATCGAAGAAGGATGCCGACCAGCAGCATCCGTTCGGTTACGGTCGCGAGCGCTATGTCTACGCGTTCGTCGTGTCGATCATTCTGTTCTCTGTCGGCGGTGTGTTCTCGCTGTTTGAGGGAATCGACAAGATCCGAAACCCGCACGAACTCGAGGTTCCCTGGCTGCCGATCATCGTGCTGGTGGTCGCGATCGTGCTCGAGTCGTTTTCCCTGCGTACGGCAGTACAAGAGTCCAACAAGTCGCGGGGCACAGACAGCTGGGTCGCCTTCGTTCGCCGTGCCAAGGCACCGGAGCTTCCCGTCGTGCTGCTCGAAGATGTCGCGGCACTCATCGGCCTCGTGTTCGCATTCCTCGGCGTCGGCCTCAGCATCATTACCGGCAACAGCGTCTTCGACGCGATCGGCACCATCGCCATCGGGGTGCTGCTCGTGCTCGTTGCGATCATTCTCGGTATCGAAACCAAGAGCCTGCTCGTCGGAGAAGGTGCGAGCTCCGCGGATGTCAAGCGCATTCGCGATGCCATTAACGCCGATCACGAGGTCGAGGCGCTCATCCACATCAAGACGCTCTACCTCGGCCCGGAGGAGCTTCTCGTCGCGGCGAAGATCGCCTTTCCGGGCAGGATGAAACTTGCGGAAGTCGCTGCCGCCATCAACGCGCTCGAGGCACGGGTGCGCACAGCGGTCCCGGTCGCGCGCATCATCTTCATCGAGCCGGATGTGTTCGCTGAGCCAGGCGACAGCAACCCCTCGACGGACGCGATCGTCATCAAGGCAGCGGACTAGCGCGTGTCTCCCACAGCGCTCGTGCTGCGGCACCTGGAGATCGCGCACCTCGGAAATCTCGACGGGGTGCTTCGCGAACGCGGCTACGACATCCGATACCTGGATGTCACGGTCGAGCCCCTGCCTGCGGCCACGGATCCGGATCTCGTCGTCGTTCTCGGTGGCGACGTCGGCGTGTACGAAAAGGGCGCATACCCGTTTATCGGCGGCGAACTCCTCTACCTGCGCGAACGTCTCGACGCCGAACGGCCGACACTCGGGATCTGCCTCGGCGCACAATTGATGGCTGAGGCGCTCGGCGAAACCGTGCGCAAGGGCACGACGGTGGAGATCGGCTTCCGCACGGTGACACCCACGGATGCGGGGCTCGACTCGCCGCTGCGTCATGTCGCAGGAATTCCGATGATGCAGTGGCACGGCGACACGTTCGGACTGCCGCCGGGGGCCACAAGGCTCGCGAGTTCGTCCGCCTACAGCAATGAGGCGTACTGCCTTGGCGACTACGCACTCGCCGTGCAGTTCCACCCTGAACTCACCGCGGACATGTACGAATCCTGGATCGTCGGCAGCCTTTCGGAACTCGAGCGACTCGGGATCGACCCCGATGATTTGCGCCGGGAGGCGGCCCTCAACGGAAGCGCCATGGAGGCGGCGTCCGTCGCGATGTTCGGGGAGTGGCTAACGGGTTTCTGACCGCGCGGCCTGGAAAAAGTCGGCGAGCAGTGCGGCACACGCCTCCGCCTCGACCCCCGCGAACACCTCTACCCGGTGCGGCAGCCGACGATCTCGCAGCAGGTCGTATACCGAGCCCGCTGCGCCAGCTTTCTCGTCCCACGCGCCGAAGACCACGACCGGAACCCGGGCGGCGAGGATCGCGCCCGCGCACATCGGACACGGCTCGAGGGTGACCACGAGTGTCGTGCCCGTGAGGTGCCAGTCTCCGGTCGAGACTGCGGCCGCGCGAAGCGCAAGGATCTCGGCGTGCGCCGTGGGATCCTGGCGCAGCTCACGCTCGTTGCGACCAGCCCCGATGATGGCTCCGGATGCGTCCAGCACGATCGCCGCGACGGGAACGTCGCCGTGTTCGAGGGCGAGCTTCGCGCTCGCGATTGCTTCGAGCATCCGCTTTTCATACCGGGCTGGAACTGGCACAACACACCTCCTAAGACCTGCCCGACGAGCTAGATTGAGCCTATGCGAGTCCACCTAGCCGACCATCCCCTCATCACCCACAAGCTCACGGTGCTGCGGGACAAAACGACACCGTCGCCGACGTTTCGCGCGCTCGTCGAAGAGCTCGTCACCCTTCTTGCTTACGAGGCAACTCGCGACGTTCGGGTCGAGACGGTGACGGTCGAAACCCCCGTCGCCACGGCCAGGGGACTTGCCATCAGCAGCCCCCGTCCTCTCGTGGTTCCGATACTGCGGGCCGGGCTCGGCATGCTCGAGGGCATGGTCAAACTCGTGCCAACCGCCGAAGTCGGGTTCCTCGGCATGGTGCGAAACGAACAGACCCTGCAACCGGCCATCTACGCCGAACGCCTTCCCGAGGACCTATCGAATCGACAGTGCTTCGTGCTCGATCCGATGCTCGCAACGGGCGGGTCGCTCATCGCGGCGATCGAGTACCTGTTTGCCAGAGGTGCCGTGGATGTCACGGCCATCTGTCTCATCGCCTCTCCTGAGGGTCTCGCCGCCGTCGAAAAAGCAACGCACGGCCGCGAGGTCCACATCGTTGTGGGGGCGCTCGACGAAAAGCTCAACGAGGTCGGATACATCGTGCCGGGACTCGGCGACGCGGGAGATCGGCTTTACGGAACCGTCTAGTTTCGCTGAAATATCTCCCGAGACCGACTTCGCAGGCTCCGTCGGCGCTGGCGTCGCACAATCGCTGGCGCGATTGCCATAGGCAATACAACCGACTTCGCAGGCTCCGTCGGCGCTGGCGTCGCACAATCGCTGGCGCGATTGCCATAGCTCCAGCGCGCGCGCTTGACTTTCGCCTGCCTTCTGAAAGATAGTTGCAGTATGACTTTGAACGTGCATGCCCTGATCGCCCCTGAGGCCTCCAGGACTGCTGGCATGATGCTGCCGGCAAGCACCGTCATGTGTTGTCGAATGTGTGCCTAAACGGCCAATCCTTGCCGAGTCCTCTCTCGCACGAGATTCAGGATTCCGGGATGTCTGCCCCTCATAACGAGCGACATTTCTTATCGCACCACCTGAAGTATCCCGAAGGATCACACCCTCATCATTAGAGGCCCTTCACCACTCCCAAGGAATTCGACCCATGTCACTTGCAACAATCGACCTCGTTCGCCCGTCTTCCCAGCGTCGCCTCAACCCGGTGGCCGCCGTCAGCTCGGTCGCCGCAACAGCGGACTCCGCCCTCAGCAACCCACGCGTCGCTGCACCCATCGCTGCGCCCGAAGCTCCCGCCAGGATTCGAGCGGTACCGGCCGGAACGGAGGCCCGCGGTTTCGTTCTCTACGTTGGCGTCGACGAATTGAAGGCCGCTGAGGCCGGAACGGATCTCGGCCAAATCGTCGAGGCCCTGCGAAAGCTGACGAACGAGCTGGTTCCCACCTCTGAGACCTACGCGGCCGTCGCCCTCGCCCCACGGGGCGCTGGCGGTCGGGATGTCGAGGTGGTTCGACTGGCACTCCAGGACCCGTCAGCGCTGGCCAAGCAGCGCCAGCAGGCCGAGCCGGAGGAAAGGCCCCACGACGGTGTTGTGGTCGACCTATCCCGCAAGCGTGTCGTGCTCGATGGCGAAACTGCCGCGCTCACCTACAAGGAGTTCGAACTACTGCAGTACCTCGTGCTCCGCGAGGGCCGTACGATCGACCGGGCGGAGCTCATCTCATCACTGTGGTCGGCCGGCGACGACGACGCTCCGAACGAGCGCACGATCGACGTGCACGTTCGTCGGCTCCGGTCCAAGCTCGGCTCATACGAGGACATCGTGCGCACGGTTCGCGGTGTCGGCTACCGATTCGACCGTCACGCCGACGTCTCGATCCGCCACACGACGACGCCGAGCCCCGACATCTTCTAGGTGCTCGGCCGGATTAGCTCACGGTTCGGTGTGACTGTCGAAATCAGCGGCGGCGTGATGCAGTGCTGTGCGTGCTATTTCATAGCGGCCGAGGGCGGCTTCGGCGGTATACCGCTCAAGCCTGACCAGCGCGCCATAGTTGGCGGCATTTTCCGCCGCATCCGTCGCCTGGTGCGCCGTCTCGAGCAAACGACCGGCGAAAAGCAGGGCGTCTCGGTTGTCGCCGATCGCATCCTGTACCGCCTTGCCGACTTCGGCGAGCGCGCGTACCTTCTTTCCGAAAATTGCCGTGCTGCCGGAGGAGAGCGCCTCGGCCGCGTGACGCAGACGACGTGCGGCCTTGCGCGCCTCGTGCAGTGCCGTAAGGTCGTCGCTGGCCGCGCGTTTCGCCAACTTTCGGGTTCGTCGTGCCTCCGCCACCAGCGCTCCGTGCAGCTCGTCACGGGCGATGTTCATCGACGCTTCAGTGACCGGCGGGCGTGCGACCAGTCCCTCCAGGTCATCCAAAATCCGGAAGTATGCGGTGCCGTTCAGGTAGTTGACAGCCGCCGCATGCTTCGCACGGTACTCGTCCAGGGGTTCATCAATGAGTCGCCTGCAGAGGTCGGCGTCCCCGCGCAGGTGCTCGTTGGTTTCGAGCAGGGCGAGGGCCCGAATCCGCCACACCTCCGCGTCCCGCGCCGCGCCCAGCACCGAACCGAGTTGCTTCAAGCGGTCCCGGATGCCGTCGGTCACCTCCCGATCGAGAACCGAGCGGAAGGCGGTGAGCACGCTCCGAAGCCGGCGCACGAGCGTGCGGAACGCGTGTACCCCATCCGCTTCATCGGCCCTCGCCCGCGGATCCGCCGCCACCAGCCCCTCGATGAGGTCGGAGAGAACCGCGGAGACCACCTCGAGCGCGATGCTCGATTTGCTGAGCGTGGGCTGCGATCGCCGGACGGCGAGCGAGTTGCGACCCAGTGCTCGCGCCAGCTTCGAGGCGCTGGCAGAGACCGTCGCACCGGCAGCCAGAAGCTGATGCTCGATGCCGTCAAGGAGAGCGGCGCGCTTCTTTCGACCGTGGGGGGCGTCGTCAAGCAGTTCAACCTCCCACTCGCGCCAGAAGCGCAGGATGCCCGTGCGCAGGTCCGTTGCCGTGACAACGTCATCGGCGACTTCGACCACAGCGGCCCCATCCCGGTCGAGCACGAGAATTGCGGACCGATGGGTGGTCACCCGCGCCACCTCGACCAGTTCCTGGTCGCGAACGATGGCGCGAACCGTGTCGATGAGGTCGCGCGGCGGACCCGTCGCCGGGGTCTCATTGCTCGGGAGCGAATCACTCGGTGCAGTGTGATCCAGCGACGCGAGATCCAGAGTCGCGTGCCGCTCAAAGCGGCCCTCGGCAGCGGGCCCCTTGATGTGCCAGCCCTCGTCTTTACCACCGGTTCGGCGCCTCAGGGCGATGAAGCGAGAGGCCAGAGCGCCATCCGCGGTGTCGTAGTAGACGGCACGGAGATCCACCGCATGCTGTCCCCTCAGCTCACCCATCGATGACAGGTCGGGTACGGGTGTCGATCCATCGACGTCGTACTTGCGCTCGATCTCGGTGTTCACGGTGACAGGCATTACTCTCATCTAACTCGGGATCGGACAGGGTCGCGACCGAAACGCATGACCTGCACCTGACGGGTTCAATAACTCTTACTGTGCGGTGGCTGAATTCACGGCTGTGGGGCGGAGTGCGAGAGCCGCGTCGCACGCAGAACGGTGTCGCAGACAGTTCCCGAGCGACCGTCCGGTGCGACGGCGACGCGTTTCCGTGACTCAGACACCTCGATGCTCCAGGACTCGGGATCCAGTGCGAGGTCTTCGGCGAGCTGTTCCGGCGTGTACAACAGGTCCGCCGGAGGTGATCCTCCGCTTCCGGGCGGGCCATCAGGGTGATGACCGACGATCAGAAGTGTTCCGCCGCGCGCGATGGATCGAACACAGGTATCCAAAATACGCGTTCGACGTTCACGTGGCAGGTGCAGGAACTGTGCCGAGATTAGGTCGAAGCGTTCCGTCGGATGCCATTCGGCCAGATCCTGATGTTGCCAGGTGATGCGGCTGGCCGCGTCGTTCCCGGCAACGTGCGCAGCGGCGCGCTCGAGCGCGGTGACGGAGATGTCCAGGCCGGTGACCTCCCAGCCGTGTTCGGCCAGCCAGAGTGCATCCGCTCCTTCGCCACAACCGAGATCCAGGGCGCGACCCGGAACCAGACCGGTCACTTCCCGCACCAGCTGCGGGTTGGGATTCCCGCTCCAGGCACGGGGGCGCTCCCGATAGATGGTTTCCCATAATCCTTCGCCAGAATCCATCTGGTCGTCGGCGTGTGTCAACGGTCGTCTCCCTTACCTGCTGGTGCGCGGTGCAGTGACGGTGCCAGCGAAGGCGCCGGCGCCGGTCCAGTCCTACACGACGACGATACCGGCCGGGAGCACCGCGCCGTCAGTCACCCTGGGAGCTTTCCGATTCGGTTGACAGCCAGCTGTCCCTTGTCACCCGACTTGTCTGCAGTGACAGTGTCTGAACAGGCCTTGTGGGGTTGCGTCCCCGTGAAGGGCCACCCTCTTGCCCGCCACCATCGGCGCGCCGAGCGTGTCGAGGTAATGGGCCGGGTCAAGGGTTGCAATTGTCGCAAAAATGCGAGTCGGCGTATCGTGCGTCGGTTAGCTCGCGAGTGTAGCGATGCGCTCAAATGAGGCATCCATGAGTTTCAGCGCGGGTCGCGTTCGTGGGCGCGTAGCAGTCGGTGCACGGCAGTCCCGCCACTCGCTCTACCCTCCAGAACCCTGGGGTGCCGCAGGCTGGACACAGGGAGCGAAGCTTCTGTGGCAAGGTCTTCGGCCGCTGCCCAGTCCGCCGTCAGCAGGTGGGAGAAGTTCGCCTTGCCTTCCGCTACACCGACGGCCTCGGCGGCTAACCAGGGGGATCGGATCCAAGCGCTATGAGAAGCTCGCCAATTTGGTGGTGGCGTTCCAGCGGATGCCGAAGCGGCAGCTCCGGGTAGAGCTGATAGCGGTTGCGCCGTCCATCGCGTCGACGCGTGAGATAGCCGTCTGCGACGAGTTCGGCCATGATGCGCTGGGCGGCACGTTCGGTAATGCCCACTTCTCCGGCGATATCGCGCAACCGCATCCCGGGATCTTTGGAAACGCACAGCAGAACGTGCGCGTGATTAGTGAGGAAGGTCCAGTCGGCCATCTTCTGATCATAGACGACACGCGCTATGCTATACACGCTATAGTTAGCATGTATTATTCAGTATTCATTAAGGAAGGATGGCGGTCGCAGGAATCGCCCCGCCGTTACCCCCCTGTCTCTGCCCCTTTTCCTCTCGGATCTCGCAACGTTCCGCGAGACGGCACCCTCTATCAAACCCCCAACCATCAATCAATGCCTAAACTGACAGGCATATCGCACGGTGTGGAAGGATGCCGCGAAGGGACGAGGCGTCATCGGGTATCCATTCACAGTCGGGACCTATCGAATGAACGGCGAATTGAGTACGCGAGAAGGCGCCACCGCGAGCGTGCCGCTGCGCAGGCTTGAAATGCGACTGTTTTCGGCGGTGGGGCAAGTCCCTGATGGCAATGGCATCGGGTCGGGTCCCCCATGACCCCCTTTGGCAGGCGCGGCCAGCCGATCAACGCCACAGTGGTGGGCCGATTGGGCGAGCAACTCTTCAGAGTGGCCGAAAGTGCAATCTACGTCTTGGTCGCTTTGCTGTTGACCGCAGCCGCTTTCGCGGGGCTGGCCCGGGCGTTCGTCGAACTTCTTCGGTCCATCCGGCTCGACCAGGCGCAGGCTATGCTCGCAGTCCTCGATGAGCTCCTGTTGGTGTTCATCTTCGTCGAGTTGCTCTACGCAGTCCGCGTGACGCTCAAGGAGCGGCGCATCTCCGTTGAGCCGTTCTTGATCGCGGGCATCCTCGCCTCCATAAAGGAGGTAATCGTGCTGTCGGTGAAAGCCGCGAACAACTACATCAGTCAAGGTCCTGAGTTCGCGCGGGCAATAGTTGGGGTTGGGGTTCTCGGTTTTGTCGTCCTGGCTTTGACCTTCTCCGTGATTATGCTTCGCCGCGGCCGAGGAAACCCTGACGGCGTACTGCCGACGCCCGTCCCACCAGAAATGGCCACGCCGAAATCGGTGCGAGCCACCGGCCCAGACCCTAACTAGCTGACAACGAGGCGGCGGGCCGGCATCCCCGGTTGCAGTGCTCGAGACAAACTCACGAAAAGGTGCTTCCATGGTAGTCACCTCCCCGACCGAAGACGTCCTCCGTGCGCACGATCCTTTCGCCCGGTCGGCCGGGGAGGTACTCGCGCAGCTGGACTCGAACCATCACGGCCTCAGCGCCGCTGCCGCAGAGAAGCGCCTGACCGCTTCCGGCCCGAACCGGCTGGCTGCTGCTCCCAAGAGGAACCCGGTACTGCAGTTTCTGGGCCACTTCAACGACGTGCTCATTTACGTGCTGCTGGCCGCTGCCGTGATCAAGCTGGTCTTCAGCGATTGGGTCGATGCCTCGGTGATCCTTGCTGTCACCGTGATCAACGCGGTGATTGGCTACTTGCAGGAGGGTCGGGCGGAGAGAGCTCTGGACGGTATTCGCAAGATGCTCTCTCTCCACGCGCAGGTTCGCCGTGACGGGGTTTGGGCTGATGTGAACGCGGAAGTGCTGGTGCCTGGCGATATTGTACGAGTGAAGTCCGGTGACAAGGTGCCCGCCGACGTGCGCCTCATCGAGGCAATCAATTTGCGGGCGGAGGAATCCGCACTCACCGGTGAGTCAGTTCCCGCCGACAAGAAGATCAGTCCGGTGGCCGCCGATGCCGGAGTTGGCGACCGGCACAGCATGCTCTACTCGGGTACCCTCATTGCCACCGGCCGTGGGATAGGCGTTGTCACGGCCACTGCCACCGATACCGAGATCGGGCACATCCAGTCGATGATCACGGGGGTGCAGAGCCTGGATACGCCGCTCACCCGGCAGCTGGACGCCTTCGGGAAGAGGCTGTCGCTACTCATCCTCGGCGTAGCCGCGATCATGCTCGTGATCGGGCGTCTCCTGCACGATCAAGACGGCAATGACCTGTTGTCGGCAGCCATTGGGTTCGCGGTCGCGGCCATCCCCGAGGGACTGCCAGCGCTCGTCACGATCACCCTCGCGCTCGGTGTGCAGCAGATGGCCGGTCGACGGGCCATCGTCCGTAAGCTGACTGCGGTCGAGACGCTCGGCTCGGTTACCACTGTCTGCTCCGACAAGACCGGCACCCTCACCCGCAACGAGATGACGGTACGTAGCGCCGTCACCCGAGCCGCTCACTACCAAGTCACCGGTATCGGTTACGAGCCGGTCGGCGCGATCGGCCTCAATGGCGAATCCATAACGCTTGACGCCCGCCCCGACCTGAACGAACTTGTCACGGCTTTGGCGGTGTGCAATGACGCCCGCGTTATGGAGGAAGACGGCCAGTGGCGGGTCGTCGGCGAACCGACCGAAGGGGCACTGCGCGCCCTCGCCGTGAAGGCCGGATTCGATTCCGCCGCACATAAGCGGATCGCGGTCGTACCCTTCGAGTCCCACAGTAAGTTCATGGCCACGCTGAACCGCACCGGCGACGGGCAACTTCGCATTTTCCTGAAGGGCGCCCCGGATGTATTGCTTGGTCGCAGCAGCCACGAGCTTGGCGCCGGCGGACAGTGGGAACCACTTGATGTGGCTTTCTGGAATGCAAAGGTCGATGAGCTCAGCGCGCAAGGCCTGCGCGTGCTTGCCGCCGCAACAGTTGTCCCTCCCGACGACATGGTCGATCTGCACCCAGGGGACGTCGATAGTGGGCTGCTGTTCCTTGGGGTGGTTGGCATTGTGGACCCTCCTCGGCCGGAGGCGATCAACGCGATCGCCACCATGCACGCCGCGGGCATCCGGGTGAAAATGATCACCGGTGACCATGCGGGCACGGCTCGGGCCATCAGCCGCGAAATGGGCATCACCGATGATGCATACTCACGGGTGATCACCGGCGCCGAGTTGGAAGCGATGAGCCAGGACCAACTCATCCGGGTCGTGCGCGATGTCGACGTGTATGCCCGCACCAGCCCCGAGCACAAACTGCGGATCGTGAAAGCGTTACAAGCACACAAAGAGGTCGTTGCGATGACCGGCGACGGTGTCAACGACGCCCCCGCCCTAACCCGTGCCGACATCGGCGTGGCAATGGGTATCAAGGGCACCGAGGCGACCAAGGAAGCCGCCGACATTGTCCTCGCCGACGATAACTTCGCCACCATCGAACGGGCCATCGAAGAGGGGCGGCGTATCAGGGACAACCTGCAGAAGGCCATCGTTTTCCTTCTGCCCACCACAGCGGCGCAGTCGATGGTCATCCTTGCCGCAGTGCTGTTCGGATTCACCCTGCCGCTCCAACCAACGCAGATCCTGTGGGTCAACCTGATCACTGCCGTCACCCTCGCCCTCGCCCTCGCGTATGAGCCTGCCGAACCAGGTGTGATGCTCCGCCGACCGCTCACGCCCGGCGGATCTCTCCTCGGCGGGGCGTATCTGTGGCGAATGGTGTGGGTGGCGGTGCTCATCAGCGGTGCCACTACCGCAGTGTTTTTTCTCGAGCGCGCGGCTGGCTCTTCTCTGGCTGTAGCGCAAACCACTGCGGTGACGATGCTCACTCTCAGTCAACTCGCGTTCTTGTTCAACTCACGCTTCCTCCACACCTCCAGCCTGAACTGGGCCGTGCTGCGCGGCAACCCGGTGATCTGGATCTCCACCGGCGCGCTCCTGATACTGCAGCTCGTGTTCGTCTACACCCCGTTCATGAATCTGTGGTTCCACTCAGCCTCTCTCGGTCTGCGCGAGTGGGGCTACACCCTCGGCCTGTCTGTGGCGATATTCTTTCTCGTTGAGATAGGTAAGGCGATCGAACGGGTCAATGAGCGCCGGCAGCGGTGACTGTTCTGCCCTGTCGTGGTGCAGGCGCCGCCCGAGTCGTGTTTGGCGCAACAAGCGGTTGGCAGCCAAGGGTGCCAGATTGCTTGTGTGAGGGTGGATGGTCAGTTCCGCATGCCGCGGTCTTTGACAACACCCACCAGAACGTGCGTGTGATGAGAGAGGTTCAGCCAGGCACCTTGCAATTGTAGATGACACACGTTGCGCAATGCACGCTATCGTTAGCATGCATTATCCAGCGTGTATCGAGTAGGGTTGCCGTCGTAGGTGTCTCCCTGACCTTTGCTGAAGGTGCGCGCAATTTTGCGCGTTTGCCCACCTCGGGCCATGCGTTTGGGTAACGTGCCCCGGCCTGCTGATGCCATCGAACGGATTGCGGTCTCGGAGCGAATGGGCGGTGAGGCCATTGCCCGCAATACGATCTCACAACGAACAGAAACGAACCAGAGAGCCACACTGTGATCGATCCCATCATCCTTTTCTTTCTGCTCGGAGCCGTCGCCGGCCTGTTGCGTTCGGAATTGCGCCTTCCAGCGGCTATCTACGAGTTCGTCAGCATCGTGCTGTTGCTCACCATCGGCCTCAAGGGCGGCATCGAACTCGCCAAGGCGCCTTTCGGCAGCCTGCTGCCACAAATGCTCGCCGTGGTGGCCCTGGGTTTTTTCCTCTCCCTGGTCGCCTTCCCCGTGCTGCGCTATCTGGGCCGCTTCAAACGAGCGGATGCGGCCTCTATCGCCGCCCACTACGGCTCGGTGAGCGTGGGCACCTACGCCGTGGCGGTCGCCTACCTCGGCAGTCGGCAAATCACTTTCGAGGCGCACATGCCGGTTCTTCTGGTCTTGCTGGAGGTGCCAGCCATACTTGTTGGAATTGTTCTCGCGCGAGGCCTCTCGCGCGAGACGCGCTGGAGGTCGGTCGCCCATGAGGTGTTCCTGGGGAAAGGCATCGTGCTGCTCCTGGGCGGGCTGCTCATCGGCTGGGCAGCGGGGCCGGACGGGTTGACGTCGATCGAGCCGTTCTTCTTCGATCTCTTCAAGGGAATTCTCGCCCTTTTCCTG
>JAYTEZ010000033.1:0-3421 GCA_043734805.1 Microbacteriaceae bacterium | reverse complement strand
CGTGGAGCGGGAGTTGGCGCCCATCCGTTCCTGGTCCACGATGATCGCCGTGGTCAGCCCTTCGAGTACGTCGACCTCGGGCCGCGCCAGCGTCGGCATAAAGCCCTGCACGAAGGCGCTGTAGGTCTCGTTGATCATCCGCTGAGACTCCGCGGCGATCGTGCCGAACACCAGTGAGCTCTTGCCCGAGCCGGAGACGCCGGTGAACACCGTCAGCCGGCGCTTCGGGATCTCGACGCTGACGTCCTTGAGGTTGTTCACGCGCGCGCCCTGCACGCGGATCAGATCGTGGCTGTCGGCACCCGGCAGCACAGGCGACTGCGTGTCCGTCCTCGTGGCCATGCTCATCGTGTCTCCATCTACTAGGCGGGGGCCGCCTTCGCGGTCTCCGTCGGCCTCGCCTGGCTCGATCTGACCAGCTTCGAGCATACGTCTGGTTCTCCTTTGTCGGCGCGGTCGCGGCAACGGTCCGCTGTCGCCCGCTCATCGGGCTTTACGTTGGGCAGGGCAAGAGTTCTCTGTCAGATCGGCCAAGCCCGATAGGGTCGGGCTATGACGCTCAACCAGCTCCGTGCATTTCTGGCGGTGACCCGGCTCGGATCGTTTTCCGCCGCAGCGGAATCGCTCAAGATGACACAGCCATCGATCTCCGAACTCGTGCGCCGACTCGAGGAGGAGTACGGCCTTAAGCTCTTCGTTCGCGGACCTCGCCGCCTCAGCATCACCGCCGCCGGGAAGGAACTGCTCCCCTGGGCGGAACAGGCGGTCCAGGCGGCGGAGCAGGCCGACAGGTCCCTCCGCTCGCTCACATCGCTCACAGGCGGGGTCGCCATCTTCGGGCTGCTGCGCAACGCCAACTACTATTTTCTCTCGCAGCTGATCGAGAACTTCCACGGCCGATACCCGGACGTGCGTCTCAAGATCATCGGTCTCAACTCGGTCGAGGTCGCCGATGCGGTCATCGCGGGTGACCTCGAGGCGGGGCTGGTGGTCCTGCCGATCGACGTCGACGGCCTCGATGTCATGCCGCTCATCCGCAGTGAGGTGCTCTTCGTGTCGGCGGATCCGTCCCGAACGGCGATACCGATCACGATCGAGGCGCTGGCCGACACGAACCTTGTCCTGTACGACGCCCACTACGGATGGCGCGACCCGACGCGGCGTCAGCTCCAGGAGCGCGCTCAGCTCGCCGGCGTCACACTCGATGCGGTCGTCGAGGTCGAGCACGTCGAATCGGCGCTCGGCGTGGTCGCGATGGGGGGCGGCGACACCATCGTTTCTCAGGCGATCGTATCCAGTGGGGCGTTTCCAGCCGGGCTGCACACCACCCGGTTCGCCGATCCGCTCTTCGACACGATCGCTGTGGTGAAGCGCCGCGGCGCTATATTATCTCCCGCGACGCGTGAACTGTCCCGGCTCGCGCAAGCCATCCTCCTCGAGCACGCGGACCCGTCCGACCGGATCGCTCGAGTGCCCGTATCCGGCGCGGCATAGGCAAACCCAATGGCTGGAGCAAGACAGTTCCCACTTGTCGTGTCGTACGCCGTGTCCGTAGCGTTGGGTTACCCCGCTGGAGATCGAACGACAGTGGCGGTCATCGCCTCCGTTCCGCACCGCCCATCGCATCGTTCGCGTCCGGGCGCCGGTCTGCGGGCCATTCGCCAAGGAGCCATCATGGAAAACGAGCAACAGCACATCGAGCCGGCCAAACTTAAGCGAGAGCTGAAAGTCTCCGACGCCGCCGCCTTCTCTGTCGGCCTCATCGGTCCGGTCGGAGTAATGGCGCTGCTCGGCGCAGGGGCAGCCAGCATGCTCGGCGGAGGAGCGACCTGGGCCTTCATCTTCGCCCTCATCGCCGTGGCCCTTGTCGCATACGGTTTCGTCAAGCTGTCGCGACACATTTCCCACACCGGGTCGGTCTATGCGACTGTCGGCCTCACCCTCGGACCGCGGGCCGGATTCATCGCCGGCTGGAGCCTGTTGCTCGGTTACGTGACGATCGGTGCCGGGTCGGGAATCGAGATCGGGCTGTTCGTCACGCAGCTGCTCAAGGATCTCGGAATCGCGTTCGAACCGGACTGGATCTGGACCACGATCGTAGTCCTGGCGCTCGTTGTGATCCTCGGACGGCGTGAGGTGCACACCATCACCCGCCTGCTGCTCTTCGCCGAGCTGATCGGTGCGGTCTTCGTCGTCATTCTGGACATCGTCATCTTCGTCCGCGTCGGCACGGGCACGGCTCCGAGTGGCCAGGCTTTCTCGTGGAACTTTCTGGCCCTGCCATCCGGCACCGACATCAGCATCATCGCTGGCGCGGCGGTCTTCGGCTTTCTTGCGTTTGCCGGGTTCGAGGGTGCAGCTACCCTCGGTGAAGAGACGTCGAACCCCAAGCGCGACATCCCCCGCGCGATCAAGATCGCCATCATCGTCGTGGGTGCCTTCTATCTCGTCACGATCATCGCCCAATCGCTTGGCTACGGACTGGATGCGGCCGGTATAAAGAAATTCGGCGCGTCAAGTGCGCCGTATGGTGATCTGGCCGGAGCCTTCGTCGGGCAGTGGCTGGCGGACCTCCTCACGCTCGCGGCAATTCTCAGCCTGTTCGCGATCTTCGTCGGAACACTGGCGGGAGCCGCGCGCGTGCTCTTCGCGCTCGCTCGCGACTCGGGTACGCAGACACCACTTACGCGCGTGTCGAAGCACGGGGCGCCGACCGTGGCGCTGACGACGGTCGCTGTGCTGGCTCTTCTCGTTATCGTGGCCGAACGGCTTATGAAAGCCGCCGTGCTCGACGCCACTTTCTGGGCCCTGACCATCGGAACCATCGCCCTGTTGGTCGCCTATGTGCTCGCGACGCTCGGTGCGATCCGGTTCCTGTTCTTCGGGAAGGTGGCGTCGACCCCGAAATGGCAGATTGTCGTGCCGATCCTGGGTCTCGTCCTCGTGCTCTACACGCTCTACAAGAACGCGGTCGGTCTCGATGCGCCCTACAGCTGGTTCCCGTACATGGTTGCCGGCTGGCTGCTCATCGGCCTCGCGATCTCGTTCCGCAAGGGCCTCACGGATGGTGTTGCGCGTAACCTTGCTGCCATGAACACGCCCGTGGCCGATCCTCGTGAGACGGTGAGCAAGCCCTAGTGCCACGCGTCGCCGCAGTCCAGCTCGCGCCCGTCGTCGGAAGGCTCTCCGACAATCAGGATGCCGCCACGACTGCCATTGCCGCCGCGATTCGCGCCGGAGCAGACATTGTCGTGCTGCCGGAGCTGGCGACATCCGGTTACGTGTTCGAGAGTGTCGAGGAGGCGCGTTCCGTCGCCATCCGGGCGGATTCGGAACTGTTCGGCGACTGGGCAAAGCTGGCGTCCGAGCGGGCGGGCACCGTCGTCGTCGCCGGGTTTGCGGAGCTCGGGACCGATGGCGT
>JAYTEZ010000032.1:0-4398 GCA_043734805.1 Microbacteriaceae bacterium | reverse complement strand
GCGGCCGAGACGAACCAGGCCTCGAACACCGAGGGCGGCAGGGACACCCCCGCGTCAAGCATCGCGTGGAAGAACGGCGGGTAGCGGAACGCCTCCTGCGCCCTGGCGTCCGCGTAGTTACGGAGTGGCGAGTCGGCGAACGCGAAGGAGAAGAGGTTTCCGGCGCGCTGGACGGAGTGCACGACTCCCTCGGCGCCGAGCGCCGCGGAGACGGCGGCGGAGAGCCGTTCGGCAACCGCGTTCAAATGGGCGTAGACCGCAGCATCCGCCGCCCTGAGAGTTGCGATGCCCGCGGCAACCGCGACCGGGTTGCCGCTCAGCGTGCCGGCCTGGTACACCGGGCCAAGCGGGGCAAGCAGGTCCATGATGTCGGCGCGGCCGCCGAGGGCCGCCAGCGGCAACCCACCGCCGATGACCTTGCCGAAGGCGAAGAGGTCTGGCTGCCAACCGGCGCCATCGGGAACGACGCGTGCCGCCTCGAGACCCCACCAGCCCGCCGGGCCGACCCTGAAGCCGGTCAGCACCTCGTCGAAAATGGTGAGCGCGCCGTGCTCGCGAGCGATCGCCGCAAGCGCGCGATTGAACCCACGCTCGGGCGGCACGACGCCCATGTTCGCGGCCGCCGCCTCCACGATGACGGCGGCAATGTTCGAGCCGTGCTCGGCGAAGACCGCGCTGACCGCTGCCAGGTCGTTGTACGGAAGCACGAGCGTCTGCGCCGCGGTCACCGCGGTCACCCCCGCGGAGCCCGGCAGAGCGAGCGTCGCGACGCCAGAACCGGCCTCGGCCAACAGTGCATCGGAGTGTCCGTGATAGTGGCCGGCGAACTTGACGAGCAGGTCGCGACCGGTCGCTCCGCGGGCGAGGCGGATCGCGGTCATGGTCGCCTCGGTACCGGTGGAGACCAGCCGGAGCTTCTCGACACCATGCTGGTCGCCCACCCGCACACGCTCGCGCACGAGTTCGGCGAGCTCCGTCTCGGCGGGGGTCGACGCCCCGAACGAGAGGCCGCGAGCCGCAGCATCCTGAACCGCCGAGACGACCACTGGATGCGCGTGCCCCAGAATCGCGGGACCCCACGAGCTCACCAGGTCAACGTATTCGCGACCCTCGGCATCCGTCACATACGCGCCGTGAGCGGACACAATGAATCGCGGAGTTCCCCCGACCGAGCCGTATGCCCGCACCGGCGAATTGACGCCACCCGGGATCGACTGCTTCGCCCTCATGAAATAGTGCTCGTTCGAAGCACTCATGAACTCAGCCCCATCAGCGCAGCCAGCCCGCGAGCTCAACGGCCCAGTAGGTGAGCACGGCGTCTGCGCCCGCGCGCTTGATGCCGATCACCGATTCCTCGATCGCCCTTCGGCGATCGATCCAGCCGTTGGCCGCGGCGGCTTCGATCATCGAATACTCGCCAGAAACCTGATATGCCCAGACCGGCACCGGGCTCACGGCAGCGGCATCGGCGAGCACGTCGAGATAGCTCATTGCCGGCTTGACCATGACGACATCCGCGCCCTGCTCGATATCGAGCAGCACCTCGCGCAGGCCCTCGCGACGGTTGCCAGGGTCGAGCTGGTAGCTTCGGCGGTCCCCTTCGAGCGAGGACTCGACCGCGTCACGGAACGGACCGTAAAACGCCGAGGCGTATTTCGCCGCGTAGCCGAGGATCGCCGTTGCGCCGAAGCCGTGTGAGTCGAGCACGTCACGCACCGCCGCGACCTGGCCGTCCATCATGCCGCTGAGTCCGAGCAGTTGCGAGCCGGCGCTGGCCTGCGCGATAGCCATGTCGCGGTAGCGCTCGAGCGTCGCATCGTTGTCGACCTCGCCCCGGTCATCCAGCACGCCGCAGTGGCCGTGGTCAGTAAACTCGTCGAGGCACAGGTCGGTCTGAACGACGAGAGTGTCGCCCACCTCGGCGACGACCGCGCGCGTTGCGACGTTGAGGATCCCATCGATATCGGTCGCGCCGGAGCCGACCCCATCCTTCCGAGCGGGGATGGCGAAAAGCATCACGCCCCCGATACCGGCCTCTGCGGCCTCGGTAACAGCGCGCTTGACACTATCGAGCGAGTGATGCCGCACACCGGGCATTGACGCGATGGACCTTGGCTCCGACAGGCCCTCCTTCACGAAGAGCGGAAGTATCAGCTCGGCCGGATGCAGGCGCGTTTCGGCGACCAGCCGACGAAGGGCAGGGGTAGAGCGAAGGCGACGAGGCCGGATGCGTGGCCCGTCAGTCATGCGTGGCCCGTCAGTCATGCGTGGCCCGCTCTGCTCGCGCATGCTCAACCAGCGTCTCGACGAGAGAGGTGGCCGACCGTGACTCGGCGATGACGTGGACAGTGAGTCCCGCCGCTCTCGCGTCGAACGCGGTGCGAGGGCCGATGGCGGCGGTGATCGTCTCCTCCGGCAGCGGCGAGAGTTGTGCCTGCACCTGGCGGGCGACGCTTCCCGAGGTCAGGAGCACGGCACGGATACGCCCGGATGCGACATCCGCCGCCACGTGCTCGGAGACAGGCACCCCGACCGTGCGATACGCGGTGACGAACTCCACCTCGAGGCCGAGTTTCGCGAGCCCCGCCACGAGCGTTGGCTCGGCGATGTCGGACTGTGGGATGAGCACCCGGCCGACAATATCGGATGCCGGCCACTCCTTGACCAGCCCGCGCGCAGAGTTGTCGCCCTCCGGAACGAAGTCGACCCGATACCCCGCCAGGGTGAGGGCCGCTCCCGTCGTTTCGCCGACCGCCGCGATTCGCGTCGTCGGTGGCACCGTGACCTGCTGGCTGATCAACACGTCGACGGTGGTCGCGCTCGTGATGACCAGCCAGTCAAAGCTGCCGCGCTCGAGCCTCTTAAGTGCGTCGGAGAGTTCGACCGCGTTTTCGGCACTCGCGAAATTGATCATGGGCGCAATTACCGGCACGGCGCCGTATGACCGCAGGGTCGCGGCAACGCCGTCGCCCCACTTGCCGCCACGAGGCACGAGCACGCGCCAGCCGGCGAGCGGCTTGGCCTGACGGTGCGGGGTCACGATCGGGCTCCGAGCGGCGCGAGGTCTGCGGCGCCGAGCCGAAGCAGCTCGTCCGCCACCCGGTCGCCGAGTTCAGTCGGCAAAGCCGCTCGCTCGGCCTGGCTTCCCTCGACCACGAGCGCGTGCGAGCTGGTCAGGGAGCTGGAACCATCCAGCGCGTAGACGGTCGCCGACAGAAAGAGCAGTTCGCCGTCGAGGAGCGCGGATGCCCCGATCGGCGCCGAACAACCGGCCTCCAGTCGAGCGAGCACGGCCCGCTCGGCGAGCGCCGTCATGCGGCTCGACGGATGGTCGATGGCCTTCAACATGGCGGCGAACGATGAAGAATTCGCATCGCGCACCTCGACGGCGAGCGCGCCCTGGCCCGGTGCCGTCGCCCAGCGGCCGAGCTCGAAGAACTCGGTCACCGCATCCAGCCGGCCGAGTCGGGTGAGACCTGCGGCGGCGAGAACCACGGCATCGAGGTCATGTTCTGCGATCCGGGAAAGTCGGGTATCGACATTGCCACGAATGTCGACCACCTCGATATCCGGCCGGTAGCCACCCAACTGCGCTGCCCGCCGTGGCGATCCGGTGCCGACGCGCGCGCCGGGTTCGAGGCCTTCGAGAGTCAGACCGTCACGTGCACAGAGGGCATCGCGGGCATCCACCCGCCTGGGCACGGCGCCGAGACGGAGTCCGGGGTACGGGGCGGTCGGAAGATCCTTGAGCGAGTGCACGACCAGGTCGCACTCCCCCGCGAGGAGCGCCTCACGCAGAGCACTCGCGAAAACCCCGGTGCCGCCGAGGGTCGCGAGCGACTCGTTCGAGTGGTCGCCCAGCGTTGAGATCGGAACGATCTCCACCGCGAGGCCGGATGCCTTCGCAACCGCGACGGCGACGACCCCGGTCTGCGCGAGAGCGAGCGCGCTCCCGCGGGTGCCGATCCGGATGCCGGGGGCGGTCACGGCGCGAGCCCCGCGAGTGCCGGCTTGAAGCCCTGCCGCACGTTCTCGCAGCATCCTGGTCGACAGACGTCATACCAGGGCCCCAGCGCCGTCATCGCAGGCCGTTCGGCGACCGGAACGCCGTCCCGCCGTTCGAGCACGAGGTCGACCAGGCCGGAGACATACGCGGCATGAACTCCCGGAGTCGGCACCCGAATGGCAAGCACGCCCAGCCTCTCGGCTGTCGCCATTGCCTCGGTGTCGAGATCCCACTTGACCTCCATGTGATCGCTCACGAACCCGAGCGGAACAATGACTACGGCCGCGATGCCCGTGCTGGCGAGCGCGATAATCGCGTCGTTGACGTCGGGCTCGAGCCACGACTGGCTCGGCGGACCACTGCGTGACTGGTACACGAGCGACCACTCCGAC
>JAYTEZ010000031.1:0-2468 GCA_043734805.1 Microbacteriaceae bacterium | reverse complement strand
ACGCCGATGGCCGCGCAGCACTGACCAGGCACGAACTCCTCAAGCTCCCAGGCGATGCCGGACTGTGCAACCTGGCGGAGTTCGTCGTCGAGCACCGTGCGCTCGGTGGCGGTCGTGGCCGTGAGTTTCGTCATTCCGTGCACCTCGAGGTACTGGTCGCGCTGCTCGCTGCTCATTCCTGACAAGAGGATCTTTCCAAATGCGGTCGCGTGCGCGGCCTGGTGAAAACCGAAGTTGAGCGGCGTAAGCCGCGGAAACAGGGGCGAATCGACGACGAACGCGACGACGACATCCGAGCCACGGTAGACAGCGAAATAGGCGGCCGTCCGAGCAAGGTTGTGCAATCGCGCAATTTCGGCGCGCACAGTGCTCGGAATTCCGATCTGGCGATGGAGTGACACCCCGAGTCGGTCGAGCTTGTAGCCGAGTTCGAAACGGTGCTGGCCTTTGAGATGTAAGAGATAGTCACTCTGCACGAGGGCCTGCATGAGCCGGTAGACGGTCGGCAGCGGATACCCGAGCGCGTCGGACACCTCCCGAGCCGATGCACCGGACCGTTCGGCCACGATCTCGAGGATCGCGAGCGCCTTCTCCACGGTCGCAACCCCCGGGTCGCGTGTCCTCCTGGGCGCGATCGGTGTCGCCGAGTCGGGTAGTTCACCGGTCGAAACAGCTTTGGTTCGCATGCTTGAGTACTTTCCACACGGGCGGATCTCGACGGGCTCGATCGCCGAGAGCGTTGGCTAGGTGCGCTTGCGGCGCTCCCGCACGCGCATGTTCACGTTGATCGGACTGCCCTCGAAACCGAAAATCTCGCGCAGCCGCCGCGTGATGAACCTGCGATAGCCGGGGTCGAGGAATCCGGTCGTGAAGAGCACGAACGTCGGCGGACGAGTTGCCGCCTGGGTGCCGAAAAGAATTCGCGGCTGCTTACCGCCACGAACGGGATGCGGATGCTCGGCCGTGAGTTCGGCGAGCAGCGCGTTGAACTTCCCGGTCGCAATGCGAGTATCCCAGGACGCGAGCGCGAGCTCAAGAGCCGGAACGAGCTTTTCGAGGTGGCGTCCCGTCTTGGCAGAAATATTGACGCGCGGCGCCCAGGCAACGTGGGCGAGGTCCTGCTCGATCTCCCGCTCGAGGTAGCGGCGTCGGTCGTCGTCCATCAGGTCCCACTTGTTGAAAGCGAGAACGAGTGCGCGGCCGGATTCGAGGACCAGGTCGATGATGCGAACATCCTGCTCGCTGATCACGTCGCTCACGTCGAGGACGACGATGGCGACCTCTGCCTTTTCGAGGGCCGCGCTCGTGCGAAGGGACGCGTAGAAGTCGGCGCCCTGGGCGAGGTTCATGCGACGACGGATGCCGGCGGTGTCGACGAAGCGCCAGACCTTGCCACCCAGTTCCACCTGTTCGTCGACGGGATCCCGCGTTGTGCCCGCGAGTTCGTTGACGACGACGCGCTCTTCGCCGACCGCCTTATTGAGCAGGCTGGACTTGCCGACGTTCGGTCGACCAAGAATCGCTACCCGGCGAGGGCCCCCGACCTCGTCCTTCGCGACTGCGGAAATCTCGGGAAGCACCGTGAGCACGTGGTCGAGCAGGTCGGCCACTCCCCTGCCGTGCAGCGCAGAAACCGGCCACGGGTTGCCGAGACCGAGGCTCCAGAGCGTCGCAGCTTCCGGCTCCTGGCGCGCGTCGTCGACCTTGTTGGCAACCAGAATCACGGGCTTTTTGGTCGCCCGCAGCATCCGAACGACGTGTTCGTCGGTCGAGGTTGCACCGACGTTGGCATCGACGATGAAGAGCACCGCGTCGGCCAGATCGACCGCGATCTCGGCCTGGGCTGCGACCGAGGCATTGATGCCCTTCGCGTCTGGCTCCCAGCCGCCGGTGTCGACCAGGGTGAACCGTCGTTCGTTCCAGTCCGCCTTGTAGGTCACCCGGTCACGGGTGACGCCCGGCGTGTCCTGCACCACCGCTTCGCGGCGACCGAGGATGCGGTTGACGAGCGCAGACTTACCAACATTCGGCCGACCGACGATGGCGAGCACCGGAAGCGCCGGGAGATAGACGATCGCGTCGGGATCCTCGGTGGCACTGTCGAGGATGTCGCGGTCCTCGTCGTCGAGGTTGTACTCCTCGAGGCCGGCTCGCAGCGCATTCGCGCGCTGAACCGCATTCGACTCATCGAGGGCGGCAAGCTTCTCGCTCAGCTGCGGGTCGAGGTCCGGATACTCGTCGCGCTCGGTGTCCTGGTCTGACATAACAAATCCTTCAGTGGTTTCGATACGCTCGCTGCGCGAGCTACTCAACCAACGGTGTATCGCGCACCAGCGCGACGACCGCCGAAACGGTCTGGTCGAAATCGAGAGTGGTTGAATCAATGGTGGTAACACCATCAGCGGCGTTCATGAAGTCGACAACCCGGGAATCCTGGGCGTCGCGCGAACTGAGTTGCTCGGCGACGG
>JAYTEZ010000030.1:0-2699 GCA_043734805.1 Microbacteriaceae bacterium | reverse complement strand
ACCTGCAGGTTCGCGTCGCGTCGCTGCTTCAGCCCGGGGACGTGCACGCGTTTCGGGCGACGACGGAACAAAGAGAACACGCGCCTAGCCTATCGGCGCGAAGACCGACAGGCCGCTGGACGACGGGAAGACGTCGCTTGGCTTAATGGCGGCTAAACTGGGCTGAATGCCTCCCATTTCTGGTGGAGGCTTCCCACGCCCCAGACCAAAGCGGGCGTAGCCGCTTCAGGACAGGGCTTCATCACTGTGACTTCTTCAGATCCCAGCACCACTTCAAACCCCGGCACTCTCCTTCATCCAAAAACCTTCTCCGACCTCAACATAGACCAGGACATGGTCGATGCCCTTGCAACCAAAGGCATCATCGAACCGTTCCCGATCCAGACCCAGACCATCCCGCTCGGGCTTTCCGGCCAGGACATCATTGGACAGGCAAAGACCGGAACGGGCAAGACGCTCGGTTTCGGTCTCCCGCTGCTGCAGTCACTCGGTGCGAATCCAGAGCCAGGGGTCAAGGCGCTCGTCGTCGTACCGACCCGCGAGCTCTGCATCCAGGTGGCGGAAGACCTCGTTCTCGCGGCCACGAACCGCGGGACCCAGATTGCGGCCATCTACGGTGGAAAAGCCTACGAGGGACAGGTGGAGCAGCTGAAGGCCGGAGCCCAGGTCGTTGTCGGCACCCCCGGCCGCCTTCTCGACCTCGCCAGCCAGCGCATGCTTTCGCTCAAGGATGTCAAGGTCATGGTGCTCGATGAGGCCGACAAGATGCTCGACCTCGGCTTCCTCTCCGACATCGAGAAGCTCTTCGCGCAGACCGACCCGACCCGCCACACGATGCTGTTCTCGGCCACGATGCCCGGCCCGATCGTCGCCCTCGCGCGCCGCTTCATGAACCGGCCGATCCACATCCGGGCGACGGATCCGGATGAGGGACTCACCCAGGCAAACATCAAGCACGTCGTCTACCGCGCCCACAGCATGGACAAAGACGAAGTCATCGCCCGCATTCTGCAGGCGGAGGGCCGCGGCAAGACCGTCGTCTTCACCCGAACCAAGCGCGCGGCTGCCAAGCTCGTCGAGGAACTCAACGACCGCGGTTTCAACGCCGCGGCCGTGCACGGCGACCTCAACCAGGAGCAGCGCGAGCGCGCCATGGCCGCGTTCAAGGCCGGCAAGAAAGATATTCTGATCGCCACGGATGTCGCGGCTCGCGGAATTGACGTCAACGACGTGACCCACGTCATCAATCACACGATTCCGGACGACGAAGACGCCTACCTCCATCGTGCGGGGCGCACCGGGCGCGCGGGTAAAACCGGAATCGCGGTCACCTTCGTCGACTGGGATGACATGCACAAGTGGTCGCTCATCAACAGGGCGCTCGACATGGGCCAACCGGAGCCGGTCGAGACCTATTCCTCGTCGCCGCACCTGTTCACCGATCTCGACATTCCCGCGGGGGTCAAGGGTCGCCTCCCCGGAGCCGGACCGGTTCGCCCACGCGAGCCCCGCCCAACCGACGGCGACCGCGCACGCTCCGGTGGCGCGGGACGTGGACGCGGTGGCTCCGGTGAACAGCGTCAGGGCAGCCATGGATCGAGCGGACAGCGGTCGGGCGGCCAGGCTTCCGGCGCGCAGGGTTCGACCGGGCATGGTGACCGCAAAGGTGACCGTAACCGTGGGCCCAACGAAGAGTCGATTGCCGCAGCCGCATCCGCCCAGCCCGCCGGTGAGCGTACCTCGCGCAACCGCCAGCGTACGCGGCGTCGCAGTCCTGGAGCCGGTGCCGCGACTCCTCCCGCCGCCGACTAGCGCGTCACCCACTAGCCCGCCGCCGACTGGCCCGTTACTTTGGCGGCGGGAGCAACGTCCTCACGGAGGGAGTTACGCCTCCCTCCACCGAGCAGTATCCCCCGCCGCCACTGGCGGCAACTCCCGCCGCGAGGAAGTAACCCCCGCCGCGAAACGGGCGCGAGCGTGGTCCACGTCAGCCGCGAAAAGGGTTCGAGCCGGTGCCCGCCGCGATGATCCGGGCGAGTACCTCCGGAGAAGTCGTGTTCTCGGCGAGCCGGTTGGGCTTGCCAACGCCGTGATAGTCGCTCGAACCGGTGACCACGAGATCGTACTTCTCCGCGAGCTCGAAGAGGCGAGTCTTGCCGTCGTCGGTGTTGTCGCGATGGTGGATCTCGAGACCGAACAGGCCGGCATCCACAAGTTCGGCGATCGCTCGCTCCTCGATCACGCGATACCGACCGTGGGTCGCCGGATGCGCGAGCACTGGCACACCGCCCGCGGCAACGATCATCCGCACTCCCGCGAGCGGTGACGGGGCATAGTACTTCTCGTAGTAGCCACTCCGCCAGTGCAGGATGCTCGTGAACGCGTCGTCGCGGCTGGCGACGTGACCGCGCGCCACGAGCGCGTCGGCGATATGCGGCCGCCCGAGAGTGCCCCCATCCGTTGACTGCGCAAGCACGTCATCCCAGGTGAGGCCGTAGTCCGCGGAAATGCGCTCGACAATGCGCTCCGCTCGATGCAACCGACCATCGCGGATGCGCGCGGTCTCCGCGACTATCGTGTCGTCGAGCGGGTCGAACAGGTAGGCAAGCACGTGCACGCTCGCCGGCCCGAAGTTTGTGCTCAGCTCCATGCCGGGGATTACGGTGAGCCCGGTTCCGGATGCCGCGGCGAAGGCTTCC